>DATCDL010000236.1:0-12714 GCA_036510715.1 Acidobacteriaceae bacterium | reverse complement strand
GTTCGCCGTTGATGATGAAGCGAGAGCCCTTGGGAGTCTCGTTGGCTACGAGCGCCCCCGCGGAGTCGCGCTCCTCGCCCACAACGTACAGCAGCGCGACCTTCTTCCCTGCTGCCTGAAGCTTCTCAGCGGCGGCAATCTGCGTGGCGATGATGCCCTTGGCGTCGCAGGTGCCGCGCCCGTAGAGGAACTCGGCGTCTTCCCTGCACGGGCCGAGGAAGGGAGGAACAGTGTCCATGTGCGAGGAGAAAACGATGTCCGGAGTGGTGCCCGGCAGCGACGCGTACACGTTGAAGCGGGGACCTGTGCCGCCGCTGGGATTCCTTGCTGGATCGGGCTGCGCAACCGGCTGGCGCTCGATCACGTAGCCCTGTTCAGCGAGATACGCAGCAAGAAATTCGCCTGCGGGAGCCTCATGGTACGTGGTCGATTCGACGTTGACGAGCTGCTTGGTGAGTTGGATAGGATCGATCGGCATTATCGTCAGGATACCCGACTGCCGCAAACAAACCCGAACGATAGACTGTGAGAATGACGATTGAGCCCTTTAAATCTCATGTGAAGGCCGTGGAAGATCTGCGTGGGCCGGCCGGGCGACTTGAGGCTGTACTGAATACTGGCCGTGATGATGCGCTGTATGCGGCGGTCATTGCGCATCCCCATCCGCCCAGCGGCGGAACCATGCACACCAAGGTCGTGTATCACGCCGCAAAGGCGTTTTCCAGCTTTGGCCTGCCCGTCTTACGCTTCAATTTTCGCGGCGTGGGCTTAAGCGAGGGTCAGTTTGATGAGGGCTACGGCGAGGTAGACGATGTGCGAGCCGCCGTCGACTGGCTGGCCGCAACCTACGCTCTGCCGGTGATCTTCGCGGGGTTTTCGTTCGGTTCGAACATCGGCCTGCGAGCGTGCTGCGGCGATGCGAGGGTGGAGGGTCTGGTGGGGCTTGGCCTTCCGGTGCGAGCGGCAGGCCGCGATTACAGCTACGGATTTCTTCCCGGCTGCGGAAGCGTTCCGAAGCTGTTCATCAGCGGCGACCATGACGAATTCAGCCCGCGTGGGGTGCTGGAGTCGGTGCTGGTCGGCGCAGCCGAGCCGAAGCGCGTCGTATGGGTGGAGGGTGCTGACCACTTCTTTGCGGGGACGGATCAGTCTCCGGAATCCAAGCTCGGCGTAATGAGTTTGGCGATCCGGGAGTGGCTTGCAGAGGAGTTTGGACTGTAACGAATCGACGCCGCAGCAGCGTCCTGCCCCAGCCATCCATGGATAAACTCGGCGACCCGGGTGGGGCTCTCTTCCGCCGGGCGATGCCCAACTCCGGGCAGCGTCATCAGTTCCGAGTGAAGCAGGTGCGCGCGCAGCTTTGCCGCCGTGTGAAGCGGAACCGCACGGTCGCAGTCGCCCCAGACAATCAGGCTCGGAGTGCTCAGCGGCCGACGCAGGGCGCGGCGCAGGCCGGACATATCCTTGTGCCAGGTGCGAAGCAGCCGCAGCAGATGGTCCACCGTCCCCGGCGTGCGCAGGTTGTCTCGATACGGCCTCAGGGCCTCAGGAGTATCCCGACTCTGCGGCCCGGCCATGCTGCGAAGCCCGATCATCTGGAGCCATTCCGGAAACCACGGTATCGCATATGCGAACATCCGGCCCGGAGGCGAAAGATAGAAGCGGATCAGAGGGTTGACCTCGTCGAAGTACGGGTGAGTCGGCGCGAGTAGCACCAGCGACCGCAGACCGTCGCGACGATGTGCCGCAAGGCTCATCGCGACCGCGCCACCATGGGAGTGCCCGATCAAGATGGGTCTCTCAAGATTCAGCGCCGTAATAAAATGCCCGACCAGTTTTGCCGTGACGTAGAGGCTGGCGTCGATGTCCTCCCGGCGCTCGGAATTCCCCGCTCCGGGAAGATCGAGCGCGATCACATGCAGATCAGGACGAAGTTCCTGGATGAGCGGGATAAACGTATCCGCGCAGCCCATCAGGCCGTGGAGGAGGACAACAGACGGTTGGTCCCTGGCCACCGTCCCTCTTTCAAGGTACGAGAGACCGAGGCCGTCGATCTGAATCTGGCGGCGTTCCATCATGGGTGCGGAATCTTCTCTTCTACACTGTGGCAGGCTCGAGCGACTCGACCTTGGACGGCCCTGATCCCTTCATCGAAGCCGATCCAGTCGCGGAGCTTACCGGCTCAACGTCTCCCGAGGAAAGAATACGTGAAATGAGATCGATTGCAACGTCAACATGCTTGCGTTCCAGGAGGAACGATGGGAGGAAACGCAGCACATTTCCCTGCACCACATTGAGCATCAGCCCTTGTGCCAGGGCGGCCTCGGCGACCGGCCGGCCGGGCTGCGTGATCTCCAGCGCCAGCAGCAGACCGCGGCCCCGCGCCTCGACAGCGATCGGGCTAGCGACAGCAATCTGGCGCAACCGTTCGAGCAGATAGCTTCCTGTATCGGCGACCTGAGCGAGTAGGCCTTCCTCTTCTACGACCCGGAGAAATTCAAGACCGAGACGGCAGGCTATGGGGCTTCCGCCAAGCGTGCTGCCATGCTTTGCCACGCCGAAGGCGTTGAAGAGCTTCTCATTGACCACCAGTGCGCTCAGCGGGATACCACCGCCCAGCGGCTTCCCCAGGATCAAAGCGTCGGGCTGAACCCCCGAGCGGGTATACGCGAACCAGTCGCCGGAACGTCCCAGGCCGCATTGAATCTCGTCGAAAATCAGCAGAGCGTTGTGCTGGTCCGCCAGCCGGCGTGCCTCGAGGAGGAAGGCGTCGTCGATGACATGGACACCACCTTCACCCAGTATCGGTTCGATGAGAATCGCGGCGGTCGCTTCGCTCACAGCGGAACGAAGCTGCTTCAGATCGTTGCGGTCCACGAAGGTGACATTTGGCAGCCCGGGCCCGAAGTCAAGGCTGTACTTGTCCTGTCCGGTGACGGATAGCGAGCCGTAAGTACGTCCGTGATACGAGTTCCGCAAAGCAACGATGCCGTGCTTCGGATGCGTGAAGTTCTGGCGGGCATGGGTGCGAGCGAGCTTGAGCGCCCCCTCCACCGCTTCGGAGCCGCCGGTCGAGTAGAACACGCCCTTGAGTCCCGAGAGAGCGCACAGCCGCTCAGCCAGTTCGCCGGGATAGCGGCTCGCATACAGCGGAGAAAGGTGGACGAGCTTGCTGGCCTGGTCGACCATCGCCGCCACCATCCGAGGATGAGCGTGCCCAAGCGCGTTGACGCCCAGACCTGCCATCAGGTCCAGATAGCAGTTTCCAGAAGTGTCGTAGAGATGGACTCCCGTTCCGTGGTCCATGACGACGGGGTAGCGGGCATAGACGGGGAGAAGAGTTTCCGAGTCGCGGGCAAGAATACGGTGGGCGTCGGCATCCTGCCGAAGATCAAACATGATCTTCTTATCTCACAGGAGAGCAAGCTCCGGGTCAAGTTTTTCAAGCATCACGGAACCCAACTGAATGCGTCAAACAAATCAATCGTGAGGAACAAATCTATCCTGAATTGCGTATGCGCCTATGATTCAGTGCATATTACAGCGGAACAGTACCTTAACCTATTTGATTCTGTTGGCTTTATGTAAGATTTACTTGCCATGGTATTTGGCAGATGATTTGCTTCACTCTTTAATTGAAAGACGGTATTCTCGGTGAAGAGCGGCGCTCAAACCCGGTTGATAGCCATTCTGCTTGCGGTATTCACGCTGGCCGCCCTGGGGCTGGCCATTGCGAACCTGGAGCAGGAGAGCAACTTTACCCCGCCCACAGATGGTGCTCGCTGGACCGAGACCGCGGGCGGCTTACGTGCGTACATGGTGCCGTTGGACACCCCCGCACACCGCGCTGGCGTGCGCTCTGGAGACATCCTCCTCTCAATCAACGACGTCCCGACACCGCGGCTAGCCTCCCTCGAGCGTGAGATTTACAGCAGCGGTGTTTGGTCCCATGCAACCTACACGCTCATGCGCAAATCCCCCGTCACCGCCAAGCCGGTCGACGTGCCTGTCGTGGTCTACCTTGAGCCGACCGACCGCACAGATTTTCAGGTAGAGCGTTTGATTGCGCTTGTGTACCTGGCGATAGGGCTCTTTGTCCTGTTTCGCCGCTGGACGGCACCCAAGTCGACGCATTTTTATGTGTTCTGCCTGGTCTCCTTCACCCTCTACGCCTTCAAGTACACCGGCATCTTCGACGGTCTCGATATCGCGATTTTGACGGGCAACGTGATCGCTACCGAACTGCAGCCCGCACTGTTTCTGCACTTCGCGATCAGCTTTACGGGCGAGGACGCGCGGCGGCGGCGCAGACTGCTGTACCCTCTGATCTATTTGCCCGGGCTGGTGCTGGGCGTCATGCGCTATCTGTCCTATACGCACTGGTCTGCAACCGGGGCCCTACAGGACCGGCTGAACAAATTCGACTACGCGTATCTGGCCATATACTACGTGCTCGCGGGCATCATCTTCTGGGTCAGTTATCGCGAAGAGCTACAGCCGTTGAAACGTCAGCAATTGAAGTGGCTCTCGCGTGGAACCGTGCTCACCGTGGTTCCCTTCACCGCGCTGTATGTGATTCCGTTCCTGATGAATGCGGCCATGCCGAGCACGCTGACCAGGTTGGCTCTGCTGTCGCTGATCCTGCTGCCGCTCACCTTCAGCTGGGCCATCGTTCGCTACCGTTTGATGGACGTCGATCTCATCTTCAAACGCGGCGCCTCATACACCCTGGCGACAGCCGCTCTGGTGGGAGTCTACTTCGGAGTCGTGGCGCTGACTGCGGAGATTGTGCACAAGCGCTTCGAACTTTTCGGCGAGTGGGGACTGGTCGCGGCTGTCATCGTCGCGGGGCCGGCCTTCGATCCGCTCAAGCGCATGATCCAGGGGCACATGGATCGCGTCTTCGACCGGAAGAGCATCGACTATCGCGAGACCCTGGTGGAATTTGGCAGCGAGCTGAACGCCCAGACCGACCTTCAGGCCCTGATGAATTCCATTGTCGAACGCCTCCCCGAGACGCTGCTCGTCACCCGCGTCGCAGTCTTTCTAGCGCAGGAGGAATACTCAGGCCGCAAGAGCAGGTTTTCGCTGGCCGCCTCGCACGGACTTTCGCAGCAGGTTCTTTCAAATGCCGATTCGCTGGAACTCGGATTCCTGGACTTCGATCGTCGCGACAGCAACGGCCATCTTTTCTTCGAGACCCCGCAGATGATGCTCCGGCTACCCGAAGCGGAGCGGCAGACTGCGGCCTCGCTGGACCTGAACTACTACGTGCCCTGCCGCGCCGCAAGGCATGAAGGAACCGGCCGAAGCACCATCGCGGTCCTCGGTCTGGGACGTACCGGCGATGGCGACTTCCTCTCCAGCGAAGATATGGAGCTGCTCGAATCGCTGGCCGGGTATATAGGAATCGCCATCCAGAATGCGCAGCTCTATCGCCGGCTGGAACAGAAGATCCTGGACTTCGAACGCCTGCGAGACTTCAACGAGAACATCGTTGAATCGATCAATATTGGGGTGTTTGCGGTAGACCTCGAAGACCGCGTGGAGAGTTGGAACGCGCAGATGGAGGTCATGTATGCAACGCCTCGCGCGGATGCGCTGCGCCACCCGCTGAGGGATGTCTTCCCGGTAGAGTTCCTTCAGGAGTTCGACCGGCTGCGAGGCGAACAAGGCGTTTCCACTCTCTACAAATTCCGCCTGCCCACACCGACCGGCGAAGCGCGCATCGCGAATATCACCATCGCTCCGCTGCTCAACCGCGACTTTCACGCCGTCGGCCGCATCGTGATCGTGGACGACATCACCGACCGCATCAACATGGAGACGCAGCTCACCCAGGCCGAGAAGCTTTCGTCGATCGGTCTGCTGGCAGCGGGAGTTGCGCATGAGGTGAATACGCCGCTGGCCGTGATTTCGAGCTATGCGCAGATGCTCGGCAAGCAGTTGCGGGCCGATGAAGTGACCCATGCGAGGATCGCGCCGGTGCTCGAAAAGATCACCCAGCAGACCTTCCGCGCGTCCGAGATCGTCAACGGTCTGTTGAATTTTTCGCGCATGGGAAGCGTCGACTTCGGCCGTGTCGATATCAACGCCATGGTCCGCGATACCGTGCTGCTGCTCGAGCACCAGATGCGCTCGGCAGGAGTTGGCGTCGAAGCAGAATTGAGCGACGATCTGCCGGTGGTCGCCGGAAATCGCGGCAAACTCCAGCAGGTGCTCGTGAATCTGGTGCTCAATGCCAAGGATGCACTGCAGGAAAAGGGCAGCGGGAGCGTGCGCATCCTGACCGCACGAACGTCCAAGGGGGTAGAGCTTCGCGTCGAAGACAATGGCGTGGGCATGTCGCCGGAGGTTCTACGCAAGATCTACGACCCGTTCTTCACCACCAAGAGCAATCCGCGCGAGGGCCAGCGCAAGGGCACCGGCCTGGGCCTAGCCGTCACCTATGGCATCATCCAGGAACATGCGGGGACCATCGAAGTAAGCAGCACGCTCGGCGAGGGCACCGTCTTCCGGCTGGAACTTCCAGCAGCGGATGGAACGGTCCAGCGGCCGCGGCAGAAGACGCTATCCGGCGATCAGCCTGCTCTGGCGTTCAAGGAAAGGTAGTTCATGTCTAACACAGCAGTCAGTGAGCGGATGGATTCGCCGAGGGTGGCGGTCCAGACGCCGGGACAGAGAATTCTCATCATCGACGACGAGGCGGCCATCCGCGACTCGCTGGAGACGTTGTTGACCCTGGAGGGATTCCGCGTCGATCTGGCCAGCGACGGCTTCACCGGCCTCGATCAACTGACCCGCACTACCTACGACCTGCTGCTGCTCGACCTCGCCCTTCCCGGAGAGTCCGGCATTGATTTACTTCCTCGCATCAAGTCGCTGGTTCCCGATCTTCCGGTGATTATGATCACGGCCTACGGAACGGTTGGGAATGTGGTCGATGCGATCCGCGCGGGAGCTTCGAACTTCGTCCAGAAGCCGTGGGACAACGAAAAGCTGCTGGCTGATATCCGTGTCGCGATCGGTAAGAATCTAGCCGAGCAGGAAGTGGTCCACCTGAAGCGAACGCTGAAGCAGCGCGTCTCGTTTGAAAATATCGTCGGCAAAAGCGAACCCATGCTGCAGTTGTTCGACTTGGTCGCGCAGGTGGCGCCTAGTCGCTCCACGGTCCTGATCCAGGGCGAGAGTGGAACCGGCAAGGAGTTGATCGCCAAGGCCATTCACGCCCACTCGCCGCGGCGCGATAAGCCATTTATCCCCGTGAATACGGGCGCTGTCCCCTCGGACCTGCTGGAGTCCACCCTCTTCGGCCACGAGCGCGGCGCGTTCACCTCCGCTGTCGCCGCGAAGAAGGGGCTCTTCGAAGTCGCAGATGGCGGCACGATCTTTCTGGACGAGATCGGCACCATGCGGATGGACATGCAGGCCAAGATTCTTCGCGTCCTGCAGGATCGCCGTTTCATGCACGTTGGAGGAACGCAGGAGATCCAAGTCGACGTCAGGATTGTCGCCGCAACCAACGTGAACCTGGAGCAGGCCGTGAAGGAGGGACGCTTCCGCGAGGACCTGTTCTACCGTCTCAACGTCATCTCGCTGGAGTTGCCGCCCTTGCGGAATCGCAAGGGAGACATACCGCTGCTTGCGAGTCACTATCTCAAGTTCTATGCCGAAGAGAATGGCTTTCCCCCACCAGAACTCGCCCCCGAGGCGCTGCGCCTGTTGATGGATTATGAGTGGCCGGGCAACGTGCGCGAGCTCGAAAATGCAATGGAGCGAGGCGTCGTCCTCTCCAATGGACCGACCCTGACGGCCGATCTTCTGCCCGCACAACTGCGCGGCAACACGTTCTCCACAGCGCTGCTCGAGCAGCGGCCGGATGCTTCCCTCTTCGATGTGATGGAGGATATCGAGCGTCGCATCATTGCGGACAGGCTGGAACGCTGCAACTGGAATCAGACCGAGGCGTCCGAGTTTTTCCGCGTTCCATTATCGACGCTGAACCAGAAGATCAAGCGCCTGAACATCAGCCTGAAGAAGCGCACCCGTGAGTAGCTTGTACCTGAATCTCCAACGATGAAGCATGCAGAAGTCACCGCGGCAAGCTCTATCGCCTCGACTTGGACTTTGGCTTGGGTTTGGGTTTGTTCGCGGTCTTCGCTACTGGCTTTGCAATCTTCTTGGCCACGGGCTTTGCTTTCGAGACCGGTTTGGCCTTGACCGCCGGCTTCTTTTTCGCCGGAGCCACCGGCTTCACAACCTTCTTGGCCACCTTCTTCGCGGACGCCTTCACAACGGCTTTCTTTGCGAGGGCCTTCTTCGCCACTGGCTTCGCAGCAGCCTTCACGGGAGCAGCCTTCACGGCTTTCTTTGCAGCTACGGGCTTGGCAGTCGCCTTCACCGGGGCCCTGCCGGCGGTCTTCACAGGAGCAGCCTTCTTTGCTGCAACCACAGGAGTCTTCGCCGCAGGAACTGTCGGCTTCGCAGTGGGCAGCGCTGGCTTCGCCGCAGCCTTGGGAGCTGCAGCAGCCTTCGCGCCAGCTGCCGGTGTCTGCCGCTCGCTCGCGGCAATTGCGAGATCCTCCGGCTTGGCCTCGGCTGCGACCTTCTTCGTACGCGGCTTCGGTACCTTCGCCTCTCGCTTGACGGCGCGACGGCGCATATTGATCGGCGGTGGTGGGGCGGGCGGAGAGAACGGCTCCAGGAACGCCTTGGCGGACTCTGGCGTGTCAAGCTTGCCGTCCATTACCGCGAAGAAGAGCGTCTCAAGCAGCTGATCATAGCCCTGCAGCCCCGGCCTGATCCGCATCTCCTGCATCAACTGGTAGGGAATCTTCTGCCGAGCCTGCGACCAGTCCCCGAAGAACGCCTTGAACTTCGCCTGCAGCGGAGCGCTTTTGGTCGTGTGTGCCAGCCACAGAACGGGCTCCGGCGGAGCTGCGAAGAGCATCTTCCACGCATCCGATGGAGCGGCGGCGGCCTTACTGGAAAACTGTGCCGTGAACGTCTTGGTGTCGGCATCCAGAGCGTCGATCTGATCGACAAAGCCGGGGCGCGCGAAGCTGCTCTTCAGCGCCTGGCTATCCTTAGGAGCGAGCTTTGCCGTCAGCAGTGGATAGTACGCGGCCGACGGGTCAGGGTGAATTCCCATCGAATCCAGCTGCCCGATGGTGTCGCGCAGGCGATCCAGCTCGGCCTCGTTCACCTTCGCTGATGTCCAGGACGGGAAGAGCACCTTGGCCCAGCCTTCGGCCTCCAACCGGTGCAGCACGCGCAGAGGATCCTCTTCGTGGAAAATCTCTTCCAGTTCGTACTTCCGCAGCGTCGGATTCAAGGCAGAAATATATCCCTCTTCTTTGCCCGTCTCGTACCGCTGCCGAGTCTTCTCTTCCATCTGCCAGCCGAGCCGTGCCGCAAAACGAACGGCGCGAATCATCCTCGCAGGATCTTCAATAAATCCGTAGTTGGATACAAGGCGAAGCTCGCGGTTCTCAAGGTCTGCGATCCCGTTGAGAGGGTCCATGAGCAGGCCGAAGGAGCCATCGTTGAGCGAGATTGCCATCGCATTCGCGGTGAAGTCGCGGCGCCGCAGATCGTCAAGAATATTGGCTGGCTTGAAGACCGGTTTGCCGGGCTTGGGGTACGTGGCGCTGAGCGTCGAGCCGACCTCCAGGCGAACGCCGCCCGGGAAGTTCAAGTACAGCGTTTGGGTGGGCTCGTCCTCCCCAACCAGGGTGCCCCCGGCCTTCTGGAGATCTTTCTTGAACTTGGTCGCATTGCCCTGCACAGCGAAATCCAGATCGCGGATCGGTGACCCGGTGGTCAGGTCGCGGACGGCTCCTCCAACCAGAAAGATGGTCATGCCACGGGTGCGGGCGGCATCGCGCACATGCTCCAGGGTGGATTGTTGAGCCGGAGTAAGGCGCGTCTGCAAAAGGTAAATGTAATCAGCCATGAGGGTTACGTGCTCCGAGGTGCCGTGAACGTACCACGATCATCCTAACTTGCTGCAGATCAAGCGTTTACGGCAATATTACAAGTAGACGCAACTTCAGATTCTACATGCTTTGCGGCCATTTGGCTACTCTTTGCACTATGATTGTGGCGAATGGCAGAACGGGTGCTCCCAAACGATGGCTGCGGCACAAAAGAAAGTGATTCTTCGAACGTTTGGGGGTGCCCTTATGTGGGGCTACCTTCCTCAGGGAGGATTTCTGCACGCCGGGGGAGTTGTGCTCATGGGGGTAGATGGACGCCTAACCACTCAACTCATCAATGACATCAAGACAATAGCTTATGTGCGGGATTTCAATCTCGATGACCATGTAACTCCCGAACGAATGGGGCGCAAGGCCTTCCCCGCAAGGACCAGGGGAGACGGTCTCTGGCTCAAGCTGACCTTCCGCGACGAGGATGAATTGGAGGGTCTGGCGAATTTCGATCTTGGCTTCGCTGATTCGCTGGTCGAGGATCACGGCCTGTTTCTGTCGCTCCCCGACGCGCGATCCAATACCCAGAGAGTCTTCGTGCCCCGAACGGCGCTGCGATCCCTGGAGGTGCTCGGGGTTGTGACCGCACCCTCCCGGCGGCTCGGAGCCCGGTCTGCACGCGGGCCCGCAGAAGACGCGCAGGCCAAGCTCTTCGGCGAGTAGAATCTGCAGCATGAACCTGGGCGAGTTAGCAAAGCAACTGGGAGCCGAATTAGTCGCCGGAGACGGCGAGAGTCCCGCAGCGGCTGCAGCTCGTACGATCGACGGCGTCGCCGGAATCGAGACCGCCGGCCCCGCTAGCATCACCTTCGTTGCCAACCCCAAATACGCGTCTCAGGCCCGCACGACACACGCCGGAGCCTTGATCGTAGAGCCCGCCTTCCCCGCTCTGAAGACGGCAACGCTGCGCACGGCCAACCCTTACCTCGCGTGGTCGAAGGCCATCGAACTATTTCACCCAGCGCCGCGCTACAAACCGGGAGTGCATCCGACGGCCGTCATCGCCGCAACCGCGAAGATTGGTCCTCGAGCACACATCGCAGCATACGTCGTGGTCGGAGAGCGCTGCCAGATCGGCGACGACGCGGTGCTTCTCCCGCATGTCGTTCTCTACGACGGAGTCAGGGTTGGAGATCGTTTTCTAGCCCACGCTCATGCGGTCGTTCGCGAGGGCTGCCGGCTGGGCGACGACGTCGTCCTCCAGAACGGAGCCATCGTCGGCTCTGACGGCTTCGGCTTCGCCAAGAACGCGGAAGGCCGGTGGGTCAAGATCATCCAGTCCGGCCCGACTGTGCTGGAGAACGCCGTGGAGGTCCAGGCCAATGCCTGCGTCGACCGCGCGTCCATCGGCGAGACGCGCATCGGTGCAGGAACGAAGATCGACAATCTTGTGCAGGTCGGACACGGCTCTACCGTCGGCGAGAATACGCTGCTCTGCTCGCAGGTCGGTCTCGCCGGATCGACCACCGTGGGAAACAACGTGATCCTTGCCGGCCAGGTGGGTGCGGCCGGACATCTGACCATTGGCGACGGTGCGATAGCAACCGCGCAGACGGGGATTCCGTCGGATGTCGCACCGGGCGCTGTCGTAAGCGGCTATCCTGCAACGGAAAATCGTACTTGGCTCCGATCCGTAGCCGCGGTCAATCGTCTGCCAGAACTGATGCAGCGGCTCAAGGCGATTGAAACCCGGATGAAGGACGAACAGAAGTAGCTCGGCGGCGGCTGGTAGGCTGGAAGCATGGGTTTCGAGATGAAGCAGACGATGCAGCGAGCGGGATTGAGCCTGGCAATACTGGCACTGGGCGGACTTACGGGGTGTCACTCGCACTATGTCGAGGCCGACGTCATCAATGACTCTGGCGCGGCAGTCTCGCTGGTGGAGTTGGACTACCCGAGTGCGAGCTTTGGCAAGGAGTCCCTGGCCAACGGCGCGGTCTATCACTACCGCTTCAAGATCCTCGGAGACGGCCCAACGAAGATCCTCTGGACGGATGCGCAGCGGAAGGATCACTCCGTGACGGGACCCTCGTTGCAGGAGGGCCAGGAGGGCTCTTTGACCGTCACGCTCACCGGCAGCACCGCGCAGTGGAGCACAAAGCTGCAGCCATAGTTCGAGTGCAGTAGACTCGGGTCGTGAGCCAAGGATTATTCATCACATTTGAAGGATTGGATGGGTCAGGCAAGACCACCCAGCTACGCCATCTGGCCGCTGCATTGGCGGCAGACGGGCTTCCTGTTGTCACCCTGCGTCAGCCCGGAGGAACCGCCTTGGGCGACCGCATTCGAGCCGTCTTACTGGACTCCCGCAGCGAGGCCGAGCTCGGCAGCATTGCACCCGAAGCAGAGATGGCCCTCATGTTCGCTGACCGTGCGCAGTCGCTCCGGGAGGTCATTCTGCCCGCGCTGGAACGGGGAGCGATCGTCCTCTGCGATCGCTATACCGACTCTTCCGAGGCCTACCAGGGCGCGGGCCGAGGCCTCGGCAGCGAGCGCATTCTGGCCCTGCACAAGGCTGTCTGCAACGACGTCCAGCCGGGCCTCACGCTGCTGCTGTTGCCGCCGCTGCAGAGTTCGCTGCATCGTGCGAGGCGTCGCAATGAGCGCCATGCGCAGAAGAACGGCAGCGACGAAAATCGCTTCGAGCGCGAGGGCGACGATTTTTACACTCGAGTCCATGAACAATATCGCGAGATTGCTCGGCGAGAGGAAAAGCGCGTCGTGG
>DATCDL010000235.1:0-18716 GCA_036510715.1 Acidobacteriaceae bacterium | reverse complement strand
ACCGGTGGAACATCCGGAGAAATACGAATATGCGGCGGGCTTTCCGTAGTACTGTGCGATGATCTGCGTTGAAAGCGCAGCCACTTCGACGTTGGCCTGATATGCAAAGTCCAGATAGGCCTGCTGGTCTTTCATGAAGCCGAAATCGAATGCGCCGCCATGACTCTTATGGCCGGTGTCAGTGCTGACAACGGCATAACCGCGCATGAGCGCGGGTTTATCTCCCGACGCGGTGAGGCCGAGCGGCGGGTTCACGATTCCGTTTCCGCCTCCTCCACCCTGCATCAGGAAATCACCGTTCCACTTGTCCGGCATGGCCAACGCGAAATGGATGCCGAATTCTTCTCCGCCAACTCCTGTGCGCCGATTGATGACTCCCTCGACTCGGCAGTATGCGAGGAGCACAAAGGACTGTCCCGGTGGGGCGAAAGGAATCGGCTCAGTGCTTCCTGCGGCAATGGGAGCGGTTTTGGTAATTTCGACACCCGGTGTTTTGAAATTCAGAAGATCGGCACAGGAGTTTGTCTGTTGAGCCCATAGACAGGGAGCCAACGCCAAGATGGGCCAGATCATCGTTCGCGGAAATTGCGCGGTCATTTTGCCTCGCTTTCTATTGCTGCTCAAACGACTGCGGTACCGGACTACGCTACGCCCCGATACCGGCGTGCTTGAATCGTGCAGCTTTCTATTTGCCAGCAGCGCCACACGCGGTGCAGAGTTCCCCAGTGATTCCCTTGCCTTCCTCAACCGTGAAGATGAGATCAACGGCGGCCAGCTTGATACTTTCTTTAGCGCCTGACGGCCAGTGGATCTCCGCCGCTCCGGCGTCGGTGGCGTCTCCCAGGCCGAAGTGGACACGCATGTCGTTCGAAGAAAGATAGCTGCCGCCACTCAGAACATCCTCGCGTTGGCGGATTCCGTCAGCGTTCAGGTACACAGTCGCTCCAACCGCATCACGTGGGCTCTTGGGTCCCCCGATCAGCTTCAGCTCGACCCAGTGGTGATGATCGGGGTTCACGTTGCGCAGCAGCACCGGGACTCCGTCCATATTGTTGATGATGACGTCGATCTTGCCATCATTGAAGATGTCGCCGAACGCTGCACCGCGGCCCACCATTAACTCCGCGAGGCCGGTACTCTCCACTGCTGGGACCAGTTCGAACTTGCCGTTTTTCAGGTTGTGATAGAGCAGGGGGCGCTGGGCATAGCTTTGACCCCAATTAGGGTGTTGATCCGCCTGCGGATAAACGTGACCGTTGATGATGAGCAGATCCTTCCAGCCGTCGTTGTCGTAATCGAGGAATCCGTCTCCGAATCCGACAAACGGAATGCTTGGTTGTGCAATTCCGGCCTGATAGCTGACATCGTCGAAATGACCGGTTCCATCATTTTGGAATAGCACGTCGTAGTCGTCGGCAAAGGTCGTATTCACCACCGACAGGCGCCCGTTGTTTTCATAGTCCCCGACCGCGATGCCCATATTGGCGACTTCCCGTCCGTCCCCATTCAGCGCATAGCCGTTCATGTAACCGTCTTCTTCGAATGTTCCATTGCCCTTGTTGATGTAGAGATAGTTTGGCGTGGAGTCATTGGCTACCAGCAAGTCCGGCTTGCCGTCGTTGTTGACGTCCGCGAAGAGGGCGCCCAGACCGTAATAGCCATTTGGATCGTCGACGCCCAGCTTCTTGCTCACGTCGGTAAAGGTGCCGTCGCCATTGTTGTGAAACAAGTGGTCATGCTCACCTTTCAGGCCGCGCGGGCCGCACATGACAGGCACTCCGCGAAATTGACAGACCAAAGAGCCGGCCTTCCCTCCAGATTGGATTAGATCGGCAAGATCGAGTTGCAAGTAGCCGGCTACAAACAGGTCAAGACGGCCGTCGCCGTCGTAGTCGCCGAAGGTTGCACCTGTTGACCATGTTCCGAGCGCCACCCCCGCCTGCTCGGCAACATCGGTAAAGGTTCCGTCGCGATTGTTGTGGTAAAGCCGATTCTTTCCGTAGTTGGTCACGTAGAGATCGGGCCAGCCATCGTTGTCGTAGTCTGCAACTGCGCAGCCGAATCCCCAGCGGTCGTTGGCCACACCCGCCTTTTGTGTCACGTCGGTGAAAGTTCCGTCGTGATTGTTGTGAAAGAGAGCGGCATGCGGAGGCGTGGCCTTTCCAGCGAGAGCGTCGTAGGTCGAGCCGTTCACAAGGTAGATATCGAGCCAGCCATCGTTGTCATAATCCAGGAGGCAAACACCGGGGCCCTTGGCCTCCACGATCAATCGCTTTTCGGGGGTGCCGGCCGTATGATGCCACTTCGTAAGGCCAGCAGCCGCCGCTACATTCTGGAATACGATTGGGCCAGTCTTGACGAACCCTCCGGCAGTGATGGGACGGTGCTGACTGTCGAAGATGGCCTCGTGCGGACCGGCAGTCGCCATGCCACCCTGGGATGGTTGCACTTGATTCCCGGCGCTCCCCGCGCTCGATTGCGAGTTCGTGTTGCCGGCGGACGACGGCTCTTGTGCGGATAATCCGGTTGCGGCCGTCAGGACGAGAGCCGCAAGAAGAAGGATCATGCGGATCCTCGCGGATGCAGGTACCGTAACGCAAAATCGCAAGATCCCTGAAGCCGCCGGCGTGCACATTCTATTCATCACGGAATCCATCCACGCGTTGGGCAAGACGAGAACACCTTCGCGGATGCGGTGAAGAACGACGAGTCCACGCAAAAGACCTTTCTGCTGATTGGGCAAGCGATGCCTCCAATCTCGCAACTGCAAACTGAATGCGCCTGGGCAGGCAGAAAGCAGCGATTGAAAGTCTTGTTTTCGGCGGTGTTGACATCTTGGCCATGTGAATTATACGCTGCGCGTTAAAGTTAGCGATTGCTTTCGGGCATGCTGTGAGCCCAGAAGACAATTGTCCGTTCAATCAGATTCGAGAATGGCATCATGAACCGTCGAAGGTTTTTGCACGCCAGCGGGGTCATGCTGGGATCATTTCTGCCCGGCATTAGCAGTATCGTTGAGGCCGCCGATCTCGCTCCATCCAGTCCATTTGAATGGTCAACGGAGTTCCTAAAGTTCTCGTTTACGCTGTCGGCCGGCCGACTGCGCCAAGGACGTTGTGTGCCGTTGGGCATTCCACTTGGGCCGGGCGCGAGCGATTCCAACGGAGTTGAGGTGGCGCTCCAGTGTACAGGGGAGAGCTGGCCAGACCCGGGCATGAAATCAGCCATGGGAATGCCGGGCGTTGACTTGCAATTCGCCGGCAAACACGAAGAATCCACGCCAAACGGGCACCGTCTGACTCTGGTGCACAGAGACTCGGGGCGGTTACTCCGTGTTGAGTCTATCTACGAGGCATTCGAAAATGCGCCCATGGTGCGGCGCCGCACGAGGATTACCAACGAGGGGAATGCTCCCGCCGGCATCGACTTCCTGAGTTCAGCGATGCTTCACGGGCTTGCGGATCCGCAGCATTTCGATGGCGAGCTAAGAATCCATCTGGCAGCGAACAGCTGGATGGCCGAAGGGCAGTGGCACACGTTCAGGCCGTCGGAACTGGGCTTTGTTGAGAACGAGCGGACCAGCTGGTCTGAAGCGTCGGCAGGCAGTGTTGGCTCCTGGTCCACGGAGAAGTACTTGCCGATGGCCATCGTGGAAAACACTCGTCTCGGATTGGTGTGGTTCTGGCAGATCGAGCACGACGGGTCCTGGTATTGGGAAATCTCGAATGTTTCGGCACGCGGAAATGGTGCTGACGATGTGTACGCGTATCTCGGCGGTCCCGACGATCTGCATTCAGATGCATGGAAGAACCTGATGCCGGGACAGACCTACGAGACGGTTCCGGTTGCCATCGGATGCGTTAAGGGGTACTTCGCGGATGCGGTGGATGCCCTCACACTTTATCGCAGGCTTGCCTGCAAGCGCCCTCGCAAGGACGGCGATCGCTGCCCGGTCATCTTTAACGACTACATGAATTGCCTTTGGGGCGATCCTACCGAAGCGAAGGAATTGCCGATGATCCGGGCGGCAGCCTCGGCGGGCTGCGAGTACTACGTGATCGATGCGGGCTGGTACGCCGAGCTCAATGAGGACTGGAGCCAGACGATTGGCTCCTGGGAGCCCTCTCAAACACGCTGGCCGCATGGGTTCAAATATGTGCTCGACAAGATCAGGGACGCCGGCATGACGCCGGGACTCTGGCTGGAACCTGAAGTGGCGGGTGTTCGCTCGGCTTTGGCAATGAAGCCCGACGACTGGTTCCTTATGCGGCACGGCAAAAGGTTCTTGAAAAACTCGCGCTATCTGCTCGATTTTCGAAACCCGGACGTCCGAGCCTACCTGAATCAAGTCATTGATCGAGTCGTGCGCGATTACGGTGCGGGTTACATCAAGATGGATTACAACGTTGACTCGCTCTTGGGAACAGACCTTCACGCCGACAGTGCCGGGCAGGGATTGCTGGAGCACGACCGAGCCTATCAGGCGTGGATTGATGGGATACTGGAACGATTTCCAGACTTGATTCTTGAAAATTGCGGAAGTGGAGGAGGGCGGATGGACTATGCGCAGCTTTCGCGTTTTCAAATTCAGTCCGTCACCGATCAGGAGGACTACTTGAGGATGCCGGCAATTCTGACTGGGGCCTCTGCGGGCATCTTGCCGGAACAGGCGGCTATCTGGTCCTACCCCACTGCCCAAAGCGATTCTGCAAGCGCCAGCTTCAACATGGTGACCGGGATGGTATGCCGGATTCATCAAAGTGGAAGGTTAGATAAGCTGTCGAGTGATGCATTCCAGCAGGTTCGCTCGGGAATTGAGCTGTATAAGAATGTCGTACGCAAGCACGTTCCAAAGGCGGTGCCTTTCTACCCGCTGGGAGTGCCGGATGTTACGGATTCGAACTCTCCTGTTTCGCTGGGAATGCGGGCTCCCGAACTGACGTGGATTGCGGTGTGGCGACTGGACGGACCCTCTCGTGTGACCATCCCGATGGTTTCCTCACAGGCGCGGATCCTGTTTCCAACGGAGCTTGGGATTAACGTGACACAGGATGGACATCAGATGGTTGTCGACTTTCCACGGACCAAGATGGGCTGCCTGCTGCTGACGTAATCGAGGCGAAAGAGCGAACAGGTTCGGCTTCATACCGCAACGACCTGGACCGCCGGACCGACAGCTTCGTGTGGCTCGCGATCCTACCCCGAGGCGGGACGTTTCGCCGCCGATCGTTGTCGGATTCAGCGGCGTGCTGCATCGGAAACCCGGTTCCAAGTCCCATTTACGCTGTACTGCATTCCAACGGATTGATGATGACAAACTCAACATTTCGTTGGAGAACGCTCTCGAACAGTACCGTACAGTACCTTGCCAATAACCATGAAGTTAGCGCTTACTTTCTGCGTGCTTGAAAAGGGTGTATCTCCGGAGTCTGTTCCGGCGAGATCGCCAGATCAATCGGTCTTCGGAGGCTCTGAGTTTGTCTTGGCGAAGCCGGGGCCAATCGGAAGCGAATTCAAGGGATGAATCTTAGGAGGCAAATTATGACCAGGTTACGTTTCGTAGTTTTGGCAGTAATGATGACTGCCATCGGACTGACTTTCCATTCGAAAATGCATGCGCAAGGCAAAAGCATAACCGCCTCGCTGTCGGGGACAGTGACCGACCCTTCCGGTGCCAGGGTGCCCAAAGCGACTCTAAAACTCACCAACCCAGACCTTGGAATCGCCCGGCTTGATACCGCCGGCGCGGAGGGGGAATTCACCTTCGCCTTACTTCCGTCGGGTACCTATGTTCTCGAGGTGAGCGCGCCGGGATTCAAGACGACCCGGCAAAACGGAATCGTTCTCGCACAGGGAGACACTGTGACCATGTCGGTGAGCCTGACCATCGGCGCTGCCGAGCAAGTCACCGTCAACACGACTGGTCCGCTGCTTCAAACAGAGGACTCGAACATGAGCACCGAGCTCACGAGCCAGCAGATTCAGGAGCTTCCGCTGAACCTCCGGAACGACCTCTCTTTTGTGACACTGAACTCCGCCGTGAACACACAGGGCTACCGGCAGTTATTGGCATCGGGCGGCAGTGAAGATACTGCCGACCAGGATTATTCGTTCCTGAATTTCGGCGGCGGTTATTTCGGAACCAACCTGTTCCTTCTGGAGGGCGGATACGACGTAGCCCAAGGGTGGGGAGGAAGCCAGTATGTGCCCGCTCCGGAGGACACGGACCAAGTCAAAGTAACCAGCTACTCGTTTTCAGCCGAATACGGATTCAGCACCGGCAATGCGATCAGCATCACTACTAAGGCCGGCACCAGCAGCTACCATTTCTTGGCCGATGAGTACCTGCGCAACCAGGACCTGGACGCCAACCTTTATTTCAACAAGCTCGCCCACCTGCCCAGGGTTGACGATCACCGGAACCAGTTCGGAATCGCCGGCGGCGGTCCGCTCTACATCCCGGGCATCTATAAACAGCGGAACAAAACTTTCTTTTTCGCCAATTATGAGGGCTTGCGGCTCAACGGCGGCCTCACCTTCGGCGGCAATGTACCGGACACTGCCGAGTTGGGTGGTGACTTCTCATCGGAACTCACTACCACTCAGGTCGGAACCGATGCGCTGTGCCGGCCGATCTACCAAGGGGCGATCTACAACCCTTATTCCTCCAGATCGGTCACGGCTACCTGCGCCACAGCCAATAACACTGCCGGACAAACCGTTGAGATCCGCGACCCGTATTCTGGAAATAAAATACCCACAACCGGCGTGGGCGCAATCGACGCTCTGGCAAACAAAATTGCCACCGGAAACTACTGGCCGGCGCCAAAGAACCCGGGCGGCGGCTACAACTTCAACACTGTGACGAGCGCGCCGACCTCCTCCAACGAGTGGGGAATCCGCATCGACCAAAACATCAACACAAATAACACGATCTACGGGCAAGTCTCGAATAAGCACGAGGGAAAGGTCCAAACGGGAGCCTTTTACGGAAACGATGTTGCTGGGCCCTACGTGTTCGACCCGAACAACCGCTTGTTTGGCGTTCTGGGCTATTCTCACGTCTTTACGCCGACCCTTATCCTCACTACCAACTTGTTTTTCACTCGCTTTGACGCGGGGAACGTGGTCCAGGGCTACCCATTCAAACCTTCCACGCTGGGGCTGCCTGGGACTCTCGATTCCTGGACGCCGCAGTTTCCGCAGATTCAGTTTGGAAACACCTTTAGCGGCCAGGGATCCTATGCTCCCCTGGGAGCGACGCAAAACTCCGGCGAAGCCACGTTCCCTGAGAATAATGCCAGCCTGAGCGCCGACGTAAACAAAAGCTTCAAAGCTCATTCCATTTCGGTCGGCTACCTGGGCATTTGGCAAACCACGGACGGCGGCAGGTTGACCCCAACTGTATTGAATTTCTCGCTTGCCATGACGGCAGGCCCCGATCCGTCGAACCCGGCGACCACAACAAACGGAGACGGGCTAGCATCCTTTCTGGCGGGCGCCGGCAACTCCGGGATCGGCTCGGGTGGCACGACTGGCTACGCCGCGTTTGCGGCGACGACCAATTACCTGCACGGGATGTACGTGCAGGACGACTGGAAAGCGAACCGGAAGTTGACGTTGAACCTCGGCTTCCGCTATGAAATCCAAATGCCGGCAACTGCCCGGCATAACCAACAGGCGTATTTCGATTTCAACGCCCTCAACCCGATCAGCGTGGCGACTGGCATTCCGGCTTATGGGGCAATCGTCTATAACAATCAGGGGAACCGCGGCCTCTATGAAAAGAACCTAGCTGACCTGGAGCCCCGCGTTGGCTTTGCCTATGCCATCTTGCCGAAGCTGGTGATGCGCGGCGGCTTCGGTTTGTATTATGCGAGAAACTGGTATGGCGGCTCCGGACCGGACCCGGGATACTCGACCTCAACGGCATGGACTTCTTCGCCCGACGGGGTCACGGTGACGACGCCCCTTGCGCAGGCATTCCAAACGGGACTTGTGCCGGTGACCGGGAACGCACTGGCGGGCCTGACCAACGTTGGCCAAGGGGGCGGCGGAGTGAATCCATTCCGTCCCGATCCTCGAACCAAGGAGTTCAGCTTTGGGTTCCAGTACGCCTTCACGAACAACGACGTGCTGGACGTCGCTTACGTCGGGGGCCGCGGATCGCGCATTACGCTCGGCGGCATGAACTACGGCCAACTGAATCCAACCCTTCTTTCCATGGGATCGTCGCTGAACGGCTCGGCGGGCACCAATCCGTATGCCGCCGCGTTGAGCAACCTTGGACTTACTGCCATGGCTTGCCCGTGGACTGTGGCGCAATCCCTGATGCCGTTTCCGGAGTTCTGCGGAAGCGTTTCAGCCACAGACGAGCCGGTTGGAACCAACAACTACAACGCCTTGCAGGCAAACTTCAAGCATCGTTTCGGGGCCGGCCTGATCTTTACAGCCTCCTACACCTACTCGAAGTTCCTGTCCGACGTGGCCGGACCGGAGGAATGGGGATCGGTCAATGGCGATACCGGTGGCTCCGGCATCCGCAATTACTACGACCTGAAAGCGGATTGGTCTGTTGATGGTGAAGACATTCCTCATTCCCTGGTTTTGAACTATGTGTATCAACTGCCGATTGGCCAGGGCAAGAGGTTTGGCGGCGGTATGAATAAGGCCGCGGATGCAATCGTGGGCGGCTGGCAGGTGAATGGAATTACTACCGTCCAGAGCGGCTTCCCGATGTCGATCGGCCCCAACGGGAACAGCTCAACCGTCTTTGGCGGCAGTCAACATGCAAACCTGACCGGTCAGCCTTTCAGGACCGGCACCTGCGGCAAAGGCACGACCGCTAACCCGTTCATTCCCGTGGGAACCAAGTATTGCTTCTTCAACTCGGCGGCCTTTACACCACCGCCCGCATACACCTTCGGCACGGGCCCACGCTACTATTCCAATCTGCGTGCGCCGGGATACGTGGACGAAGATCTGACGTTGGCAAAGTGGTTCAATCTAGGGGAGAAGCTCCGCTTGCAGTTCGCTGTCCAGATGTTCAATGCTTTCAATCACCCCAATTTCGGCATACCGGATTCCGGCGTCGGCGATGGAACTATGGGTGAGAGTTCGTCCACGCAGGGAGCAAGAGAGATGCAGGGGGTGCTGAAGATAACTTATTAGAGCCCGCATATATGCAGAGGACCGTACTTGCTCTCTGCCTGACGATCGCGTTTACAAATCCAAGCGTGAGCGCGATCGTCTTTTGAGAAGTGCCAAAGGCAAATCATTTAATCCCTCCGGGCCTAGGTTTGTGTGGCTCAGTCCGGGGGGATTAGTGCTTTTTGAAGGACAAACGCAGAAGCAGATCAAGTTTTCAAACATTTTCGAAACGCCGTCTCGGGCGCCGATTCACCCGAAGCTTTGTTGCCAAACGTCGCGCAGGTTTTGGATAGATTCCGCGACAGGTTCAATTCCTGAACGAGATTGACCCATACATTCACTTCGCAATTTTTCAGGAGTCACGATGTCCACGTCCGGTATCGAATGCAAGACCAATCATCAAAAATCTTCAGTGTGCATGCCTAAGGCTTTCTTCGTGTTAGCGATAGCAATTTCGTGCGCTCAATGGCTGGGAATAAGGAGCGACGGGCAAGTATCCTCTGCACCGATTCAAAAGACGTCTGCAAATACACCAGGGACCAACAACCCGGAAGCGCAAGTCGATGTAGATTACAAAGAAACCAATCTCATTCCCATGACGCCATCGGCTCCAATTCCAGTGCTATCGGCCGAGGAGATCGACGGAGGAGCCGTATTCAGGATGCGGCCGGGAGTGATGACAATTCACTTTTGCAACGACAACATTGTCCACGTCTCCTATGCTCCAGGCAACGAACCTCCTGCGGACAAAAGCCTCGCAGTAATCGGGTGCCCGGAGCAATACGATCGTCCTCTAAAGCTTGTTGAGACCTCGAAAGAAATCAGCCTTTCCGGGGATAAGCTGTCGGTGCTCGTGGATCGCAACTCAGGAGCGCTGACTTTTCTCACTCCAGCGGGCGACAAGATTTTAGCGGAGCCACAAAATGGCGGGAAAGCGATGCAGAAGGCAACGGTGAATCAGGAAGACACTTACCATCTGCAGCAGGAATTTCTGTCTCCGCCGGACGAAGCACTTTATGGTCTGGCAGAAGGGCAGGATGGAGTATGGAACTGGCGAGGAATGCCCGTCGACCTCATTAGTCAGAATATTATCGGTGCGTTTCCTGTCATGGTTTCCAGCCGGGGTTACGGACTGGTGTGGGATAACGAGTCGCTCACGGAGTTCAATCCAGTGAGCGAGGATGAGGAGATTGCCGTGGACCCTTCGAGCCGAGCGGGGGTGTTTACGGCTCGAAGAACCGGGGACTATGTATTCTTTGCCAGAGGCGGGGATGGAGCCCGTGAAATTGGGATCGCCGTTGGCGACCGAATGATCCACGATAATACGAATATGTGGGTGCCATATACGTCTGTGGTTAAAGCGCACCTGACCGCAGGCGAAAGCTATCCCGTGAAGCTGCTCGGCGGCGGTAAGACTGCGAAGCTCTATGGCAGGCCAATGGGGAACACTTCGGTGTTCCGGTCGGAAGTTGGCAACGATATCAACTACTACTTCATCTATGGCCCGAGCCTCGATAAGGTCGTAGCCGGCTACCGAACGCTTACAGGAACTGCGCCGATGTTCCCCAAATGGGCGTATGGATTCTGGCAATGCCGCGAGCATTATGCGAGTCAAGAGGAAACACTCGATGCCGCCGAGGGATTTCGCAGCCGCCATATTCCAGTGGATCTGATCGTCCAGGATTGGCAATACTGGGGGAAATGGGGCTGGGGAGCCTATCAGTTTGATCCGACGGCTTACCCGGATCCCGCCGGGATGATCAAGAAACTCCACGAGCTGAACTTTCACTACATGATCTCAGTGTGGGCCGATCCCAAAGGCGAGGTTCTGGATGAGCTGGCCAAGCATCATGGTGAAATCGAAGACACCGGCTACGTAAACGAGCTTTCTTCCGAGGGGCGCAGTATCCGCTGGCAGTATCTCAAGCGGTACATGTTCGATCTCGGTGTCGATGCGTGGTGGCAGGACGGCGAAGAAGCGAATGGACAGGTAAGGAACCATAAGGTGTATGTTGACAACCTGGGTTATGTCTCCGGAAACCCCTACACCTACTACTATCCCCAGGCTGCCAATGAATCCATTTACGAAGGCCAACGAGCCGCGGATCCAACGAAGCGGGTGGTACAACTGGGTAAAACCGCGACTCTTGGATTTCAGCGGTATGCTGCAGTTACCTGGTCTGGAGATGTCCACGGAAACTGGCAAGCATTCAGCCAGCAGATACCAGCGGGCCTGAATCTTTCTGTTGGCGGTATGCCTTATTGGACCACCGACACGGGCGGATTCTTTCGGCCTGAAGATGAATACAGCTCAGAAGACTATAACCGCTTGCTGGTTCGCTGGTTTGAGTACTCGACGTTCTGCCCAATCCTTCGCATCCATGGCTACAAGACCGAAACGGAGATGTGGAAGTGGCCACTGTCGTATAAGTACCTGCTCATGTACGACAACTTCCGCTATCGCATGTTGCCCTATATTTATTCGGAAGCGTGGCGAGTGACCCATGGAAACGACACGATGATGCGTCCGCTGATTATGGATTTCCGGGGCGATCGAAATGTCGATAATATCGGCGATCAATACATGTTTGGCTCGGCATTTATGGTGGCTCCGATTACGACCTCTGCTAATCGGCGGTCAGTCTATTTACCGCAGGCAACGGAGTGGACGAACTTCTGGACAGGTGAGCGAGTGGCCGGGAGCCAGCATCTCAGTGTGGAAGCTCCTTTGGAGCAGATTCCTTTGTTTGTGCGTGCCGGAGCCATTCTTCCTCTTGGGCCCACGATGGAATATGCGACGCAGAAGCCCGAAGATCCGATTGAATTGAGAGTGTACCCCGGCGCGAACGGATCTTTTGTTCTTTATGAGGACGAAAACGACAATTACGACTACGAAAAGGGCCTTTATGCCACGATTCCGATTACATGGAACGATTCTTCGCAAACCTTAACCATCGGGTCGCGTAGCGGCGAATTCCAGGGGATGCGCAAAGACCGGACGTTCCGGGTTGTAGTTGTAAGGCCTGGCCATGGCGGTGGGTTGGATATGACGCTTCAACCTGACCAGACCGTGTCCTACACGGGCGATGAAAAAACTGTCGATCTAAGCACGCGGAGCAATTGAGAAGGCGTCAATACGTTGACCGCGGCAAATTGATTCCGAGCTTAAGCAGCAAAGGTAGCATGCGACAGGTCGCCGACGAAGGATTATGGGGGTTCGAAAGATACACATGCAGTTTATGGAGGGCGGGAATCGATGAACCGCAGGCGGTTTGTAGCAAGCGCGATCACCACTGTCGCACTGTCCAAGATGGCGAAGGCGCTTGGCAACTCGCCGTTCTTTCAGGGTGCAATTCCGAATGGTCCGTTCCTTCCCTATTGGGAGTCTTTGAAGTCTTATCGTTGCCCGGAGTGGTTTCGCGACCAAAATTTGGGATCTGGGCCCACTGGAGCCCGCAGTGCGTGCCTGAGCAGGGGGATTGGTACGCGCGAAATATGTATATCCACGGAACGGCTCAATATGAGTACCATGTGAAGACCTACGGACATCCGTCGCAGTTCGGTTACAAAGACATTTGCCATTTGTGGAAAGCGGAGAAATGGGACCCGGAAGCGCTTATCAAGTTGAACAAGCGCGCGGGCGCCGAATACCTCGTGGCTTTAGCGACTCACCACGACAATTTCGATTGTTGGAATTCAAAGCATCAGTCATGGAACTGCGTCAACATTGGTCCCAAGAAGGACATCGTAGGAACCTGGGCCAAGGTTGCACGGTCGAACGGATTGCGATTCGGCGTGAGCTATCATGTGACTCCGCACCGGGTATGGGACGAGTTTCTTCCCGTTCGCTACAAGAGCGACACAACCGGGCCGCTCGCGGGAGTTCCCTATGACGGCATTCAGACGATTGCCGACGGGAAAGGCAAGTGGTGGGCGGGCAGGGATCCTCAGATGATTAATGGGAAGCCTCACGCGAAGGGCAGCCCGTGCCCGGAGTTTGTCCAGCAGTTTCTCCTACGCGTACAGGACGTTATTGACAGCTATGCTCCCGACATCCTGACCTTTGACGACGGGGCGCAGTTCAACTTCGATAGCGGCGGACCCGAAGCCCCCGATTTAGGTGTCTGGCTGGGCATACCAGACTTGGCGCCAGAGATCATGGCCTATTACTACAACAAAAATGTGCAGGCGCATGGTGGCCGCCTGGAGGGAGTTCTCGACCTGAAAGAAGTTCCTGAGCCCGTGTGGGGAACACTGACCCGCGACTTTGAAATGACATTGGCGGACACGCTGCAGGAAAAGCCCTGGCAAACGGAGGCTTGCATAGGGCATTGGCACTACGATCGCAAGGTCTTTGAGAGCCACTCTTACCAGAAGGCCTCATTGATGATTCCTCTGTTGGTGGACGTCGTCAGCAAGAATGGCAATCTTCTGCTTAGCATTCCACTCCCCGGGCATGGCGAGCCGGACTGCGATGAGATCGCATTCTTGGGAGAGCTTGCCGATTGGCAACAGGTCAATTCTGAGGCGATCAAAGGGACGCGTCCCTGGAGCATTTACGGAGAGGGTCCCGCTACCGAAGCGGCAAGGGAGTTGCCGATGTATCAGTTGTCCAGACTTAAGTTCCAACCCACAGACATACGATTCACGACAAAGGGCGACGTCCTATACGCGATCGCCCTGGGCTGGCCGTCTGATGGAAAGATGGTCATCAAGTCGCTTGCTGAAAACTCCGCAAACTACCCACGCCAGATCCGAAAGGTAGAACTGCTTGGGGTGAAATCCGAGTTGAAATGGACGCGGACAGCACAGGGTCTCGAGATTCAGTTACCTAACGAGCCGCCCTGTCAATATGCTTTTTCGTTCCGGATCTTGGAATTATAGATTCTTCACCTCTGGTAACGCGAGGTTCATAAGGCCGCGGCGCCGTTAGTGCTGCGGGATATCCCCGGCACAAGGGTGGCATGGCTCTTTCTTGTCGCCGGCTTCATTTTCGAGTATTGATGCCGGGCACCTACCAATAGCGCACAGCTACGACAGTAGGTGTTGTGGGAATGTCGTTGACGACCTTTGTCTGCAAGACAAATTCCACGTTCTCACTGGCCCATGTTCTTGGCGCGGATTTGATCAGCTCTTTAATCTCCTGTGGGCTGGTGATGAATTCAGCGGCCGCACGAGTGCCGCTTTGAGTGATTCCGGCAATGGCCAAAAGGGGCGCGCCGGTGTTCGAGTGCGGGAGCCGAGCCACAATGGCATAGTCAACCAGGATTTTGTTGTCGGAGGAAATGAGCGGCGTCCAAATACGCCTTGCGTCAGTTCGATCCCGGATGGTTAACCCAGGGCCGAGCACGAATCCGAGATCACCGGTCATTTGCATCGTCCATCCATTATTGAATGCGCCGATCAAAACGCACGGGGATTGGCGAAAATCTCCAAATACGACGTCCTCTCCAGAGCGAAGATCGAAGCTCCGCTTATTACGCGTCAGGAATGCAGCCACAGCGACGTTTGCTGACACGTCTCCGAGGGTTACATAAGTGTTCCTAACTGCCGTGAGATCGCTCAAGGTGAGCTTTTGATCGGGCGTAAGTGGAATCAGAAATTCATGTCCCTGCGCGTCCAGTTCATCAAGCTTGTGCGTGGCCCTGTATCTTTCAAGCAATTCGGTACTCGGCAAGTAGACCGGGTTTGACCCGGTGTATATCAGCACCGGATTCGATGCCGCTAATATTGGTTCCCAAAATTGCTCAACCGGACTCTTAGGCCAGAACAGAAATAGAGACGATGCCAGAACAAGGGCACAAAGTATCGCGACAAACCAAATTGGCCAGTTTTGCCGAGGCTTGATGTCTGAACCGGTCGTGGTGGGGATGGAGACTTGGGGAATGGAGACGTGAGCTGGTCCAGACTCTGCCCTCAAATGATGGGCGGTTTCGGCGTTGCCTAACTCTGATGCTGTCGCCAGCGGCTTGGGCGAAGTTAAAAACGAGGGCTGATAAGAGCCCGGACTGATTTCGATTCGGACGGCGCTGTTGGCGCCGACTCCCACGTAGAATTGAGCAAGCCTTTTTCTGAGTTCCGCCGCCCGCGCCCGGACGATAGGGTCAGAATTTGTATCGTAGTCCGGACGTCTACCAAAGACGTCTGCCCCGATCACTCTTTCTTTCAGGAGTTGCCCGTGTCCTGACAGCGTCTGGTCGACAATATAGCGCAGCATTTGCTGAGATTGCTTACTGGAGCGAAAGGGGACACTGAGGAGGATTTCTTCAAGCGCCTCTTGAATCTGTGCCGCAGGGATTTCATGAGGAGCTGCCCCTCGCTGCCGGGTATCGTTGGCCTCAACGGCGTGTTCCATCTCTGCCCCCCGACGGCAAGATCCATCTTCGCGGTACTGTACTCCAGCAGGTTGACGATGACAAGGTCCGGATTTCGTTCGGGATCGCTCTCGAACAGTACCGTGCTGTACCTTGCCAATAACAATAAAGTTATCGCTTACTCTCAGTGCGTGTCAACTATGAGCTCTGGGGCTGGCTTGCAGTCCGGAAGCCTCATCTCAGGGAGATTGAAATTCTCTGAACTGTGATTGGGCGCAATGAAGTCAGTGTCTTACAACAAAGAACGGGGCTTCTTGCAAATGTTACGCTTCGTCAGATTTGCGACCATGCTCCTCGTTTCAATCGTTGGGCTGGCTGCTTGCGGTGTTTCGCGAGCCCAATCCCTAATCTCAACAGCTTTCATTTCGGGGGTGGTTACCGATCCAACTGGAACAATCGTGCCCAAAGCCGCAGGCTCGTGAATTCGTACACTCGGATCGGCCGCGAATTCGTGACGGGCTCAACTGGCGAGCTTTTCTTCGCTCTTCTTCCGCCGGCGACCTGGAGGCCTATCGTCATCGGCGCAAGGCTTCAACGTAACCACGCAGGAAAACATTGTTCAAAGAGCCGGAGACTCGGTTATACACAACGTCATGCTGAAGGTAGCCTCAACATTCGAGCAAGACTGGGTTCCATCCGCTGCGGTACTTCTTCAGACTGACAAGGCTGATGTGAGCACAGCACGGCGGAATTCGCGTTCAAAATCCATATGTGTCGGTATTGTCCACCTAAAGCGGGCCGCACTGGCACTGTGCCTGGCCATTCCATTCACGAATTTCAACTCGACCGGAATGGCTCTGGCGCAAGATCACGAGCAAGTTCTTCAATCTCTCCTGGAGGACGCCGCTGCCGCACAGTCGAGGGGAGATTTTAGTGCTGCGGCGGAATCGTATCGCAAAGCTACTGAACTCGAACCCGCCGTTCCGGAGTTCTGGGCCAATCTGGGGCTCATGTATTACGAAGCAGGAAGATCTGCCGACGCCATTCAGAGCTTTAAACAGGCGATACGCCTAAACGCAACTCTTTATGTTCCCCAATTGTTTTTAGGCATCGAATACCTTAAAACCCAAAAACCAGATGCGGCCCTGCCATTGCTCGAAACTGCCACCAGGCTAAATCCCAGGGATCCGCTGGCTGAACTCTCTCTGGGAAAGGCTTCCGCGATGCTGAACCGTTGCGACCGCGCCGCTGATGCCTTCTGGAGAGCAATACGATTGGCCCCGAACGATGGAGACGCCTGGCTCGGCATCGGGACTGTCTATCTGCAGCAGGTGGACAACGATGCGCGTCTCATGACTTCGACTTACAACCATTCACCGTACGCCCGCCTGCGGGCCGCGGAGACATTTGCCGAGGAGGGCAAGCTGGTTGAAGCTGAAAACGCATACAAAAGTGCAACGGCTTCTCCTTCACCTGCGCCCTGTGCTCACGCTGAGTTCGGGATTATGCTGCTTCGCGAAAAGAAGATCGCTGAGGCACGTGAACAATTTGAATCAGAGATCAGGACCGAAAGCCATTGCGGATTGGCGCTCCTTGGTATTGCTATCGCGAAGGCTGCCGAAGGACATCCAGATGCTGCACTCAAAGCGCTTGCTTCGATTGCGGCGGACGATTCCGGATTCCTTCAGTCGAGCCTGTATCTCTTCCGCGGCGCTCTATCGGCCGACCAGGCGAAATCGCTGGCCGATCTGGCACGAGTGCACCAGGGCGCTGGAGACCTTTCAGTCGATCTTGGCTCCATGATTGAACAGGCGTTCCTTTCCGACACACCGCCCGCAACAGAAATTGATGAGGATAGAACGTCTCAAACGGCGCGAGCACCCTTGCCAGCAGTTGCCGCAACGCTGTATGCGGCAGGGAAATATGCCGCCTGCGATCAAGTCCTGAAGGCGGCGCTGGAAACGCTGGACAGCGCCCAACAGCAGCTCCTTGCTTCCTGCTCGTTCTACACAGGCGATTTCCTCACTACATCCAAGGTCGCCGAGCGCCAAAAAGCGAATCCCGCAACTTTAGTGCGTGGTTTGTACTGGGAAAGCAAGGCCGATCAAGAATTGGCGATTGCCGCGCTGACGCGAGCCGACGAGATCGATCCCAACTCTTCCCGGATGCATATCCTGACCGGCGATGTGTTTCGCCAAAAACGGCGCTGGAGCGAGGCAGAGGCAGAGTATCGTAAGGCACTCGCCATCGACCCGGCGAGCCGCGGAGCACGCCTCAGTCTGGCGATTGTCTTGTTCACCGAACTGAAAACAGATGAATCACTCGCGATCACCAAATCTCTCCTGGCGGAGACGCCGGAAGACCCTGAGGCGAATCTGCTGGCGGGCGAGATCCTAGTGCAGGGACATCAATTTGAAGCGGCCGAGCCGTATCTCTCCAGGTGCCAGAAACTCGATCCAGACCTGATGCCCCGACTTCACGTTCTTCTCGGACAGGTTTATGCGGCAACGAACCGAATTCCAGCGGCCATCGCGGAATACAAACAGGGATTGGCAAGCGATGGGGATGGCAGCATTCACTATCAACTGGCGCGCTTGTATGAAAAGTCCGGCGACAAGGACGCTGCTGAAGAAGAGATTCGGATATCGCAGCAGCTACGCAAGCGCTGGGATGATCAAGCACAAACAGTGATTGAACAACTCCCGACCGATACGAGTCGGCAGTAATCCGTTGCATGAGCCCCACGAAATCCAGACGGCCTGAGCAATCTGTATTTCTATTGAGGCGCGATTGGATAGTTCACAAGGTAGTTTCAAGCCGAGATTCATCAAGTTTCTGCAGATCATTTGACAACGATTCGAGGAGCGACAACTGATGTCTTCAACTTTGCGAACGCTTTTTGTTTCTTTCGGGGTGGCAGCATGCACTTGCACCCTTACTTGGCCATTCCATGTCCATGCCCAGGAGATCGAGCGAAGCGCAAAAGGCGTAACACTTCATTCTTCGACTGGCGCTCTTCGAGTATCTGTCTGCTCTGACAGGGTCATCCGAGTTGAAGCGAGTCTTACCGGCGAATTTCAAAAATCTATCGTGCCCGCCGTGATCCGTCCGTGCGGAGGAGCCGCATTCGCGATTTCCTCAAATGCTTCGACCGTGTCAATAAAGACCGGCGTACTCAAGGTGGAGATTGACCGAGCAACGAGTTCAGTGCGGTTTCTGACGAGTGCTGGCCAGCCTGTGTTGAGCGAGCAG
>DATCDL010000234.1:0-3524 GCA_036510715.1 Acidobacteriaceae bacterium | reverse complement strand
ACCCGGGCCAGTCTTTTCTCACTGGAATTGAAAAGCTGGTCAACCAAATCCTCTTCGTATCGTATGTTTCGTGCGAGCAAATACGCCACGAACATGTCGGAAAACGCATGTTCCCGGTGAAGCACATCATTCATGGACTTCTTGTCAATTTTCATCACCGAGCAATCCGTCATTGCGGTTGCGGAGCACAGGCGGAGAGGCTGCCCTGTAAGACAACCCTCCCCGAAGAAAGCTCCACTGTTCAGAATGCCGATTGTGGCTTCCTTGCCGATCTCCGACACAACCGTGAGTTTTACCTTTCCTTCCTTTATATAAAAAACAGCATCAGACGAGTCGCCCTGAGCAAAGACCGTCTGCTTTTTGGCAAAAGCTTCGATCTTCCTACCACCGTTGATGGTCGAAAGGAATCTCTTGGGATCGAACTTGATGAGTTTCTTGGACGCTGCAACGAGTGTCATAATTGGCCCCCTCTCAGGATTCCAAATGCGCAGAAGGCAACTTCCAATCGTGAAGGAAGAATAAATGCGAAAGAAAGGCGAGAACAACGTCAAGCGTACCGACGAAGCTGCGATTCCGCCCGACGAAAATAATGATTTCACGACTTAATATCGAAAGTCAAACTGCCCGTTACACGGGCCATGTAGCCATGACTCGCCCGCCACTCACTCAGACCAGTAGAGTGGCCGCACTCGGCGGTTCATCCGAGCCCGACCCTGATCCCTCCTGGATAGTCGGCAACTCGGAAGTTATCCAGAAACGGGCTTGTAGGAAGCGATGAGGAAGTTCTGGGTGGATCGTCGGCTAACCGGAAGTTATCGGGACCGCCATTCGGTAGACAGTCGTCGACTGGCGTAACATCGCCATTTCACTCATCGAGGGGTTCTGAGCGCCATGGCCTGATTTCGTCAGTTGTGCAGACGGCCTCACTCTAGCCATAATTGCCGGATGAAGGGTCAGGTAACAGCTGGGGAAACGGACGATCCCGGTTTTGTCGAAGTGCTGAACTCTTTAGTGTTTTTCGCGCCAAACAAGCGTGCAAGCGGCGCTACTAGTCTTCTGAGATGCTGCTAAAGACAAACATTCTTCGAGGTTCTGTTTTTAATGGGCGTGGTTATGACGAAATGCTATCCCGAGGTCGTAATGCTGGCGCTAGCTCGGCGCAGGGTTAGTCATGCCTCCGGTAATAGCGGTTAGGAGCGCCGGGCGTTGGGGCGTTGTCCCAGACCTGCGCCCCGATTTCATGTGCGCGCGTTAAAGCTGAAGTAAGGGTGATCCCGCTGCCAGAAACCTGTGCAGCGGCCGCATGGACATGAGTGAGCGGCGCGGCGACAACGATAGCAGTGCCGCCGAACCTTCTGATAGAGGCAATGACTGCGCTCTCCGAATCGTCGCCACTGCCGACCGTGACGCTCTGGCCTTCGCGAAAACCAATCCCACTCGCGACAGGAATCACGGTCGTGCCTACTTCCGTCGCATTGTTGACGGTCGTGGCGCCGGATGTGCCAACGATCGCGATAACGCCGTTCTCCAGGTTCGCGCCCGTGTCAATCGTGATCTTCTCGCCTGGAATGAAGCCTTCCACGCTGGTGACCTTAATGTTGTTACCACCGACGGACGAAGCGGCAGAGAGAGTCGCAGCGGCTTGCGTCACAAAGTCGGTGCAGTTGCTGTCGGTGTCCGCACCATCTGGAAAGCGTCCGGCGCTCGTATTGGTAGCAGGCGAGGCGGGCCCGAATCCGCCGGAAGGACCTGGGGGCGTGGCTGCATAGCAGCCACTTTGCTCGAATCCAGACTTTCCCTGGTATCCCTCGCCAGCCCAGGGATCGACAAGGCTCCCGTAATTGAGACTGTCGACGACGACTCCGGAGGCGTCGCGCAGCACTATGCTGCCTTCTCTGAGCGTAAGGTTGAATCTGCCAAACAGCACAGCATTAGTGGTTAACTCTGGGCCTCCGAACCACTGACTAGGTGCGGGGGCTCCCTGATATCCCGCGCTGGTGACGGACGCGTCATACACGACTGCGTTGACCGCATGGCTCTTGGCTAATGGACTGTCGAGCGTAATGCCGGTGCCGAGCGCCTGCACGGGTTCGTTGCTCGAGTGTGGAAAGGCAGTCGCGGGTGCGAAACTGATTCCCGTTCCTCGATCGCTCAACGGAAGGTTGGCCGAATGATTGAACTTGAGCGGTGCTGCCAAATCCAGACCGGTGCCCGGCGCAACCACGCCCTCGCTTTCGATGTGCGATGAGTCGAGCGCAGGGGTGAAGTCGATGCCGCTGCCCGTAGGCCCTGCGGTGCCAACCGTGGCGATGGTTACCGTTTGCTGGTTTGCGGGAGTGCCGATGGTCAGCTTGTCTCCTACGGCAAAACCGTTCACGTTGCGAACTTTGATGTTCGTCGCACCTGTACTCGCATTAGCAGCTTGATTTGTGTGGCTCGCCTGCGTGCCCACATGAGTTACCGTGACTGTCTCAATTCCGTGGTCAACGCTGTCAATATCCAGCCTGATCTTGTCACCGATGGAAATGTCGGACACGGACGTCACCTTGATATTGGTTGCGCCTGCAGCCGCGGCCTCCGCCAGGTACGCTTGTGTGCCCGGCTTTCCAACGGCCGTGACGGTTGCGACTTCGTATCGCTCCAGGTCCCTTGCGACGGCTGGATATGTAGCGCCGTAGCCGAGTGCGATCTTCTCTCCGACTTTAAATCCGGACACGCTCATGACAGGCACGTTCGTTGCGCCTGCTGGAATGGTGATGATTGGACCTTCTGGGAGGGGTTGCCATAGCGTCGTATGGTTGCAGGCAGTCGTGCCGAGATTTGTGATCTTGCGGGTCTCTGAGCCGCTGCCGGTATCGAAACTGATCGTATCGCCGACTGACATTCCGGTCATACTTCTTACGTAAACTGTGGTATCACCTGCTCGTGCAGGAACCACCAGTCCGGAGTTGGAGAGACCAAGCAAGTAGAAGCCGTGAGATGCCAGCGTGGTTCCAGCTGGAATCTTTATTGCTGAGAAGATGGCCTGCTGGGTCGGGTGCTCGGTCAGAGTCCAGTTCGAGACGTCAACGCTACGCGTGGCTGCGTTATAAAGCTCAATGAACGAGTCCGTCGTATTCGCTGAACTCGAGCTGATCCGGAATTCGTTGATCTTGACCGGGCTGACATTGCGCACTTTCTCGCTCATTGTCTCAGACTGATTTTGACGGGTCGCCTGGTTCGTCCACGCCGCTGTCGCAACGAGATCGCCATTGAACGCCCCTGATCCCGACGTGACCTTGAAGGTCGCGTTCACACTTGCACCTGGCACAATGGGATCAGCGAATGTCTTTGATGTTTCTATGCCGCCTTGAACGAACGACGTCCACTGCTTGTTGGGCACGGAGATGCTTAACTTCACGCCAACGGCGGGTGCTTCCGTTGCGTTGGTGAATGACACAGTAGTGTCCTGGGGAGAACCCGGCGAGAACGTCTGGAGTCCCGGGGGAGCGGAAGTCGCCGACGATGGCGCCAAGGTCAGGGGA
>DATCDL010000233.1:0-5491 GCA_036510715.1 Acidobacteriaceae bacterium | reverse complement strand
GGCCATCACTGAGGACCTCGGCATCAAGCTCGAGGGCGTCAAGATCGAAGACCTCGGCACCGCCAAGCGCATCACCATCGACAAGGACAATACGACCATCGTCGACGGTGGTGGTGAGGATGGAAAGATCGAAGGCCGCGTCAAGGAGATTCGCGCCCAGGTCGAGAAGACAACCTCTGACTACGATCGTGAGAAGCTCCAGGAACGCCTTGCCAAGCTGGTTGGCGGCGTCGCCGTCATCAAGGTCGGTGCTGCTACCGAAACCGAGATGAAGGAGAAGAAGGCTCGCGTTGAAGATGCGATGCATGCAACCCGTGCGGCTGTCGAAGAAGGCATCGTCCCGGGCGGCGGCGTAGCGCTGATCCGCTGCGTTCCGGCTGTCGATGCGTTGATCAAGACGCTCGAAGGCGACGAGAAGATTGGTGCGACCATCATCCGTCGCGCCATCGAAGAGCCGCTCCGCATTATCGTCAGCAACGCCGGCGAAGAGGGTTCGGTCGTCATCGGCAAGATCCACGAATCGAAGGACGCGAACTTCGGCTACAACGCCAGTTCGAGTGTCTACGAGGACCTGGTCAAGGCCGGCGTCATCGATCCCACCAAGGTGACGCGCACTGCCCTGCTGAACGCGGCGTCGATCTCTGGTCTGCTGCTCACCACCGAGGCCATCATCGCCGACATTCCGGAGAAGAAGGAAGCTCCGGCAGGCGGTGGTCACGGCGGCGGCATGGACGGCATGTACTAGTCCGCAGCCTGCCCTCGAGCGTAGCGAAGGGCGGACGGCGAGACGCGCTGTCGCGCAAAGGCAAAGCGCAAGGCCCCGGAGAGATCCGGGGCCTTGTTGTTTCTACGGACACTTGTCCCCTACTCGCGGGCGCCAGGCTCCAAAATCCACACCGCCTCCGTCGACGGACAAATTCCCTTCAGCATCTCGCCGCTCACGCGCTCCAGCAGTCGCAGCGCATACTCCTGCTGGTACCGCCGCCGCACCTCCGATTCCTCCACCGAAAACGGCGGCCCATCCATGCAGGCCTGGTCGTATTCAAAGCACACCAGCAGCTGCGGAGCGCGTCCGGTGAGCTCCATCAGATGCTGCGCATACTGTGTCCGCATCGCCTCCGGCAGCGCCACGAGCGCGGCGCGATCGTACACCGCATCCACAGGCCCAAGCACCTCCGGCGTCAACTCGAAGAGGCTCCCCTGAAACACCACGATTCCATCGGCCTCAAACCGCGTGGTCGAACCCGCCTCCGTCACCCGCGGCGTCACACCGAGCTCGACAAACAACTGCTCTACCGCAATCCGACTCAACTCCGCCCCGGCCATGCGGTAGCCCTGCCCCAGCAACCAGTGGACGTCGAGGCTCTTTCCGCACAACGGCACAAACACCCTTGCACCAGCAGCCAGCTTCAGCGCGGAGAAGTTTCGCACCAGGAGTGGATTGGCCTCCATCTTGTGAAAGCCAATCCGGTTGTTCTTCCACCGGTCTTGCCAAAACCGCTCGTCCATCGCTCTCCCCCCTGCAGACTACCGTTCCGGCGAGATCCTGAGCGGTGTGTCCGGCCCCGGAGGACCATCATCGCCCGGCAGACTTTTCTTGCGACGCTTCACGGGCGGAGCCGAGCTTGGCCCCTTCTGCTTGCGTCCATTCTTCTTTCCGTTGGGCGTCTCGATCACCGCCCGCATCCAGTAGTCGCCGCGTTCATCCACTTCAACGCCGTGGGTCTCGCGTTCGAAGCCCGGGAAGCGCTTGCCAAACTCCTCCATCGCCACGATCAGCTTGATCACCGGGCTATCCGTTCCGCCCAACCGCTCCCCCGGCATACTCATCGGTATACCCGGCGGATACGGTACCAGCATCACAGCCGCAATGCGTCCAGCCATCTCCGCGAAGCGGACCTTCTCGGTCTCTCCGCGCAGCAGTTTTTGATACGTCTGCGCGGGTGTCAGTACCGGATCAAAATCTTCATCGGCGGCAGCGTTCACCAGCGTTGAAAGATTCAATTCCTGCATCACCGCATGCATCTCATCGCTCAGCTCCTTGAGCGTGACATTGCGATAGCGAGCCGGATATTTCAACACCAACTCCGGCAAAGCCTCCTCCAGCGGAGCCTCGCCATCATAGAGCCGCTTGAACTCGAACAGGTTCTCCAGCAGCGCTCCCCACTTGCCCTTACTGGTACCAACGGAGAACAGCACCAGCACCGTATAGTCACCAGTCCGGGCGATCTCCACGCGGCGGCCGTCGAGAAACTCCGTCAGGATCGCAGCGGGAATTCCCCACTCATCGACCACTCCCTGGGCATTCACGCCCGGCGCCAGGATCGTAACCTTGGCCGGGTCCAGCATGCAGTAATCGTCCGCGATATCTTCGTCCTGGTAGCCGTGCCAATCTTCTCCCGGCTTCAACGTCCATGCGCTGGAGCGATTCGTCAGCAGACCGTCCGCCGCCTCTTCCAGCAAATAGCGCTTGCCGTCGAGTGGGTCGAACACATACTCCGGCTGAAACAACCGGAAGAACCATCCCTGCTCCGCCTGACGCAGACGATGCGCAATCGACGACATCGCCTTGCGGAAGCTGATCGCATCCTGCAAAGTCTCACTCATCAGCGTCGGTCCGGCTGGCTCATCCATCATCGCCGCGGCCACGTCGATCGAAGCAATCAGCGGATAAAATGGCGACGTGCTCCCGTGCATCATGAACGCTTCATTGAACTGGTCGTAGTCGAGATTAGCGCGAGGGCTGAGCTTGATATGCACCATCGACGCCATCGAAAACGCCGCCAGCATCTTGTGCGTGGACTGCGTCGAGAAGATTACGGGCCGATCCGGCATCTCATCCGGCACACCCATCGCGTAGCGTCCGCGATAGATCTCGTGGAACTTTGCATACGCATACCACGCCTCGTCGAAGTGCACCCGCGGCACACTCTTCGCCAGCTCTTCCACCACACGGTCGACGTTGTAGCAAAGACCGTCATAGGTAGAATTCGTCACGACCGCATAGGTTGGCACCTTCGACCTAGCACCCGCCGTAAACGGGCTTCGCTCGATCAGCGCCTGCACATTCTCCGGGCTAAACCGCTTGATCGGCACCAGGCCAATCATCCCGTAGCCATTGCGCGTCGGCTTGAAGTAGACAGGCCGCGCCCCGGTCACGGTCAAGGAGTGACAGATCGACTTGTGACAATTTGCATCGGCCAGAACAATGTCATCCTGCGCAATCACGCCATGCCCGACGATCTGGTTGGACGCCGACGATCCGCCCAGCACATAGAACGTCCAGTCCGCGCCAAAGATGCGCGCCGCATTCCGCTCACTCTCTCCCGGAGGCCCAAGGTGATCCAGCCACGATCCCAGCGGCGACGTCGAAATCCCGAGGTCCGACCGCATGATGTTCTCGCCAAAAAACTTGTGAAACTCCATACCAATCGGGTGCTTCAGATAGGCAACCCCGCCCATGTGTCCCGGAGCGTCCCACGAATACGCTCCCTGATCGGTGTACTTTTTCAGCTCGCGAAAATAGGGCGGCAGCAGCTGCTCATGGTAGCGCTCCACGGCAAAGTCCACGCGGTTCGCAATGAACGCAGGCGTGTCGCCAAAAAGATGAATGTATTCGTGCACCTGCTTCACGACTTCGAGCGGCAGCTCGCTCACCAGCGTTCGGTCGGCGATCAGAAAGATTGGAATCTTCTTATTGCGTCGGCGTACAGCGCGCAAAATTTTAAGGGCTGCGCGTTCATCAAACTGGTTGTCTCCCTCGAGATCCCAATCCAGCAAAATCGCGCTATGCGACGGATCGGAGGTGACGAGCGATAACCCGTCCTCCGGAGTCGACGTCCTGACGACTTCATAACCTTCAGCAGCAATGGCTTCAACCAGCCGCTCCATGGCACGATCCGAAACCGAATCCGTCCCACCCACTTCACTAGCAATCAGCAGTACCCAACGACCTTCGTTCATACACCTCTCGTTCCTCATTCATCGTACAGGTTCCAGGTAAATCGAACAGGCTTCCGCACGGCCGTGGAGACGAAAAAGGCACGGCCGCGGCCGCACCCTTCCGTTCCATCAGACTGCCCTACTGGTCAATTCTTGAACTTATTGCAGATCTAATCCGGGATGCACGCTTTGTGGACCATGGATCTTTACTCCAGGTTGCTTGCTGGACACCTTGATCTGCGTCAGCGTGTCACGCTTTGCGCCGGCTGAGCTGACATTGAAGCTGACCGTATAGCTTTCCGCGATGGACTTCGTGAACTCCCTCAAATAAGGCGAAAGCGAAGGCGGTGTAATCGTTCCCTGGTAGAACGACTGACCTCCCGTCGCCTCGGCTACTTGCTGCAGATAGCTCTGTCCGCTAAAGCTGCCCATGGCACCCCTCGGGTACGACTGTCCATAGTAGATCGAGTACACCGCAACGCCGGCTCGCTGCGCATCCTCCTGCGCAGTCTGCACATAGGGGCTGTCCTGGTTCATGATCGAAGGCCTGCCGTTGTACGGATCGATGCCATTCGTAATCATCAGCACAAAACGTGCACCCGGTTCATTGGAAGGCCACCGCTTCACAAACTCTGAGAGGCAGAAGTAGGGACTCGCATCAACGCCTGCGATGGACATTGGGATGCGCAACTGCGCAGCCACTGCTGCATGATCGGACGAGAAGCCGCTGGCCGCGCGCACCGTGCCATTCTGCATGTAACCAACCATCACCTTGGTACCTGCCGGCAGACTGTTGATGAAATCGGTAAAGTCCCCGAGTTGGCTGCTGAACGTAAAGCGCAGCCCTTCATCGATCAGAATGGCAACCTGCGCCGCAGCCGGTGTCACCTGCGTGACCGACGTAATCGGAGCATCATGACGGTTGATCTGCAGCCTCACAAGCGACGGATCCAGAGGAGCACCACTCTTCGACTGCACGGTGATGAGGGCTGTCGTGGGGACCGGTCCCTCCATGGGCGCCTGGGCGAACATCGGAACCGCCGCAACCGCTAACCCGGCGATCAGCGCCGGTACAAACTTCGTGCGAAATAGCTTCGACATAAACTTCCTCCACCTCATTAGACGAGGGTTATGGTCTACCGGTGCAATTAGCTTCAGGGCAATCGTACGCTCTCGTGCAGGAGACGACCCCGGAACCTGCATCCAGACCCGGGATCTCCGAAAACTGCTAGTCACCGCCGAGCCGCAGCTTCAGACCTGTCCGAAACGTCAACGGCAGCCCCGGATAGCCGATCGGCCCAATGTGCTGATTATTCAACAGGTTGTCGAACTGCGCAAAGTAGGTAAGACCATGCTTCAACGCATAGGTCGCGCCAATATCCAGCTTCACGTACCCGAAATCCAGATCGCGATTCGGCAACAACAGGGTATTGTCGCCGTTCAGGTCTTCATACTCCAGGAATGTCGAGTCGTCGCTGCGACTCGCCAGCGCTCCCTTGAAGGCAAGTGTCAGCCGTGACCCGGAGTATTGCGCGTCAAAGTAGCCCGT
>DATCDL010000232.1:0-2286 GCA_036510715.1 Acidobacteriaceae bacterium | reverse complement strand
TCGCAGTGGCCCAGAGCGAAAGACCTAGTAAGGCAAAGACGGCGCGCATGAATTCTCTCCGCAGTGCTCGAAAAAGTTATGGGAATACGATGTCCAGGTTGCGCCAGTCCTTGGTCGCGGAAGCGCATTTGCTGGTCCAGTCCGGAGAATTGTTCAGGTGGTCGGGAACCTGTGCGGGCCAGAAGCAGGTGGCGTAGCAATCGTAAATATCGCGTTCCACGGGCTGGCAAAGTCCCGCGGTACCGCCGGCGGAATCCGTTTCCCATCCGGGCGAGAAGATGATGGTGCATCCCATGGGAACGTGGACTTTCGGCGTAGCGCCGGGAGATTGCAGGGCCACGATGTCTTCCGCTGATGCTTCCACCTGGCGCTCGATTCGCTGGGCCTTCTGGTTGACAGCTCGAAGGTGCTTCATGAAGCCTTCCTTTCAGTGAAATGATCGAGGAATGAGGGGTTCTGAGCTGCGATCGCGCCGTAAATCTGCAGGCACTTATCTGTCCAGGTGCGGATCCAATCGCAATAGTGAAGGTTTGCGTGGCCGGTATCGCCGTAGCGGACGAATGCCTCGTGATGGCAACCGCCGGCGCACAGTGGCCGCGCCCAGCACTCATGGCAGTCGTACTTGGTGTCGATATTGCCCCGGGTCAGAAAAGCATTCTGCTTTTCCCGGTCCATCCCCGTTGCTACATTGCCCAGAACATGTTCGTCGGAATCAACAAAACGATGGCACGGTGCGATGTCTCCCGAGGGGCCGACGCCCACCATGCCCAGCCCAGCGCCGCAGGGGAGAGATTTATTCACTCCCTGGTGCAGTTCGGAAAGGGTATCGCTTACGTTGGAGAAGCCGTGGTGCTCGCCCCGTAGCGCAAACTCGAGGTACTCATCGGCGAGCTCACTAAACTGTTCCAGAACGCTGTCCATGCCTCGCTCGTTAATGGAGTAAAGGCGGTTTGGGGAGGTAGTCACCGGCGCAAAGCCAACCTCGTAGAAACCAAGCTCATGCTTCAGGTGTTGATAGATCCTGCGCACGTCCATCGCACCCGAGGTCATGGTGACGCGGGCCGCAATGGGTCGGGTCTTATGGTTCGCCAGCAGATTCTGCACCTTGGGCTTGATGATGTCGTAGCTGCCGCGGCCGTTCGAGAAGACGCGAAACTTATCCTGCATCTCCTTCGGTCCGTCCATGCTGACGGTCACGCCAATGGCGTTCTGCGCCAGGTATTCGATGATCGTTGGGGTGAGCAGGGTGGCGTTGGTGGTCAGGCTGAAATCGAGCTTCACCTTCAATTCCTCGGCCCTGGCTCGCGCGTAGGTGACTACCTGCTTGAGCAGAGGAAAGTTCATCAGCGTTTCCCCGCCGAAGAACGTGATGTGCACGCTCTTTCTTCCCTGCGATTCCGCGAAGAGGTATTCGACAGAGGTCCTGGCGGTCTCCCACTCCATGAACTTCGGCTTGCCTTCGGGGGTCGCGACCTTGTCCTCTCCGAACTCATAGCAGTATTGGCACGAGAGATTGCACTGGTTGGTTACGTTCAACACGATGGTCTGCAGAGGAAACACTTCGGGCAGCGGTTCGGATTTTGTGTATTCCTTTGCGCCGTTGCGGATTGCCTTGACCTCGCGCAGTTCGTTGAGGCACTCTTCCACTTCGGTGGCGTCGTAGCCACCGCTGCTCAGGCTGTCGATCAGATCCTCCTGGCTGAGTGGGGCCTTATCCAGCCGCTCAAGAATTTCTGAGGTCATGCCATCCAGCGCAACAATGCCCCCACTGGGAACGAGATAGAGAAACTCCTGCCCGGCGCCCTGAAATCTGTGGAATTCCCCTAGCGAGTACATGGTCACTGTCCTACCTCCGGTTGATCCCACGATGCGTACTGCGGTACCGCGACAATCAGATAGCTCTTGCCCTTCAGCGGAACTGTTGCGCCGTCGGGCGTATAAGTGGCGGTCACCCATACGTCTCCGTAGTTGTTGCGCATCGACTTTCGCTTGGGGTCGGGTCCATCCGCGGCGGGAGTAAAGAGGCCCGTCTTTGCGTCGACAGACCCAACAAACTCGATGTCGTCATCCCCATACGAGGCGACGAACTCTTCCATCTTGTAGGTAGCGGGCACGGGGCCGAGGTCGATGTCGTCGTCCGTGTTGGGCTTGCCATCAGGGCCATTGGCGAAGGCGACGGTTTCAAACTGCACATACCCTTTCGGGTGCGGTGCGCTGCCCAGGTGCGCGATCGAGGTTGGCGGCGTTACTTTGAGGAAGTCGATGTGATCGTAAACAGCATAGGCG
>DATCDL010000231.1:0-11848 GCA_036510715.1 Acidobacteriaceae bacterium | reverse complement strand
CGGCGGGCGTCGTCGATGCCGCGGTTGGTGGCGGCATCGATTTCTTCGACGTCGAAGGAGTGGGCTTCCTCGAAGATGGAGTCGTCCTGGCGAGAAGCAGAGGAGATTTCGCGGCAGTTGACGCAGATGCGGCAGGGCTCTTCGGTGGGGCGATCTGGTGTTCCAACTTCAGTGGAACAGTTCAATGCGGCGGCGAGGATGCGGGCGATGGTAGTCTTGCCGATGCCGCGATGGCCGGAGAAGATGTAGCCGTGGGCGATGCGATTCTGGGCGAGCGCGTTGAGCAGGGTGCGGGTGACATGGTCCTGCCCGATGACGTCGGAGAAGAGCTGGGGGCGGTACTTGCGGGCTAGAACCTGGTAGGCCATCGACAGGGTTGATTGTAGCGGTTTGGGGTGTGGGTTTGTGGGTGGGGTGGAGATCGTGCGAATCGAGGTCTAAAAGGCGGGGCGCGGACACGCGGCGGATTGGGCGGTCGGCCAAAGTTCGAAGGAGAGATTTAATGGTCTGGATTGCTCATGGGGGTGTGTTGCCTGGGTTGCAGAGTGCATCTGACACGGGATGAAGCGCATTGTGTTGAGCTTGTTTCTCTCGATCTCCCTGGGAATGTTGGCGGCACCGGCGGATGCTCAGGTGGTGGTCGTCATTGGCCACCACCACCATCATCATCGGCATTGCTGGTACCGGCATCATGTACGACATTGTCGCTACGACCACGACGACCGTTAGTCGCGCGGTCGCGGTTTGAAGTTTGCAGGCGTTGACCCCAATTCGAGGAGACTCGGATTGGGGTTTCGCTGTGGGTGGGTGGTGCAAGGGATTGGTTGCGGCTACTTTGCGGCGCGGGACTTTTTGCGCGCGACGGCTCGGGCGCGGCGTTTTAGTTCTTCGTCGGAGAACATGGTTTTGCGGCAGTGGGGGGCGTTGCAGTAGCAGTCGGCGTTGTCTTCGTCGGAGTCGTAGAGGTGGTACTCGTAGACGAGTTCTTCGTTGGCGGCGATGTTGCGGATGGCGCGGATGAAGACGCGGCCACCTTCCTCCTCGGTCTCGCAGTTGGGGGCGCAGGAGTGGTTGAGGAACATGGCGGTGCCGAAGCCGTCGATGACCTCGGTGGAGCTTCCGAAGCCGAAGAGATAGGTGACGGGGCGGTCGGCGTAGCGCTCGTCGGCGAGCTCTTTGGAGATGCGCGCGCCGGAGTACTCGAGTACGCGGCGGCCGCGGGGGATGGGGTCGAGGGTGTAGCAGCCGGCGGCGTGGATGGAGGAGGAACGGATGAGGAGGCGGGGCGTGTGGAGTTTGGGCGTGCGGGCGGAGCGCGGCATGGGGTGGAGTGTAGCAGAAGAGCAGGAAGTAGGAAGTAGGAAGTAGGTGGCGAGCGGGCTATCGCTGGAGGGCGGGGTGTCGTCTAATGGGGGTATGCGGTTGAGAACGAGATTTGTGGTGCGGATGGCTGGGTTGGGCGCTGGGGCGTGTTTGGTTCTGGCGGCGGGAGTGGCTCGCGCGCAGGGCAGCTGCACGTTTACGGACGAGCAGGGGAAGACCGTGACTTGGCCGAATTGCCAGCCTCCTGCGGATGCGAAGACTCCGGGGGCGAAGGCTCCGGGTGCGGCGGGGACTAGTCCTGCGAAGAGCTTTCCTTATCCGGGGGAGACTCCGAAGGCAGTGCCGAAGACGGAGGTACCGGCTGCGTCGGTGCCGGCTGCGTCGGTGCCGGCTGCGTCGGTGCCGGCGGGGAATCGGTTTCCTTATCCGGGGGACTCGTCTGGTGCGGCGCAGGCTGCTCCGGCTGCGCCGGCGAAGGGAGATGGGTTGCAGGATGCAGGGAGCTCGGGGAGTTCCAGTAGCAGCAGCAGTTCGAGCTCGGAAGGCGGAGATGTGGGGCCGCTGGGAGGCGATGATGATCCGGCGGCAAAGGCTGCGGACGAGAGACGGGCGGAACGAAGACGGCTGGCGAAGGCTCCGCGACAGACTCCGGATGAGCGCGAAGCTGAGGATTTGAAGGTGGCCGCTTTCTATCAGAATGATGGGAACTTCAAGGGAGCATATGACCGCGCGACGGATGCGGTGTCAATCGCGGAGGATGATGCGGAGGCGCACCTGGCGCTGGCTGAGGCAGCGCGACGGTTGGGGAAACTCGATGAGGCGGAGAAGCACTATAAGGCTTGCCTGGAGCTGGATCCTTTGCCTAAGGTGAAGAAGGCGGCGGAGAAGGCGCTGAAGGAGATGTCGGGGGGAATGTGATCAGGCGAATTGCTTTAGGTTGGGATATTGCGTGTAGATGAGGCGCTGGTCTCCGGGGCTGAGCTGTCCTAGCCGGGTTGGCTTATCCTGCGGGCGTGTGTCTTTCTGGTTGAGGACGTTCATCAGGCTCCACTCGCGCTGCAGATCGTGGGGCTCTTCAGCTTTCAGGTCGTAGCGCGTAAAGTCGATGGCCATGCGAGGGCTGTTGGTGGTCCAGTCATGGAGGAGCGCGAGACGAAACTCGCGGTTCATAAACCATTGGATCTCCAGATTCTTCTCTGAGCCCGGGGCTCCTGTGCCTCGCTCATCAAAGCGGTAGTTGAGCGAGGCGTTGTTGGGGGTGTGTTTGCGCCACTCGAGGCCGAAGGTTCCTTCGGTCATGACGTGCGTATCGGGCCATCGGTCGTGCACGGATTGGAGCCAGAAGGTGAGGTCTTCGTCGTGGCCAATCGAGACCTCCCAGATTGCCGTCACCCAGCCAAAACCATTCAGCGCTACGCCGCTATCGAAGTGGATTGCCGTGGTATCCATCATCTCTTTGCGGCCGACGGCCTTGCCTAGATCGGCCACTGTCTCGATTGGACCTACGCCCATGCGGCTGTTGAATCCACCCTGAAAACCGTCTCGTCGCGCGGATAGAAAGTCGCAGGTCCAGCCATCGAGACAGACGGAGTCGATGAAGTCTGCTGGACCTTGCGCGGGTTTGAGATAGTGCTCGCGGCTGGGGTAATAGGGATAGCAGATGCCACCATCGCCGTCGCCGTGATCGATGCCATGCTGGCTCCAGATCTGTCCCTGGCAGACATGAATGCCCTCGTCTGTGGCCAGGAATCTTTGATTCTCCGCATCCATGAATCCGGCCACGAGGCATTGCGGACGGTAGCCTCCGCCGACCATGTTGGAGACCATCCCGAGAGCGGTGTGGATGGTGGTGCGGATGTGCTCGCGGGTGTCGTACATGGGGGCGAAGTAGCCGCCGGGAATGAAGGTGATTTCGTCGCCGTAGCGATCGTGGAAGGATGCGAGCAGCTTTCGGGCTTCCTGATATTCCTTGCGCTGATCGTGGAGTGCGAGCCAGCTGATGGCCCAGGTCATCTTGCCATCCGGGCAGCCTTGGGCGAAGGCATCGCGGCGCGAGCGGATACGGGCGGGACTGTTGTCTGGAGACTCATCGAGGCCGATGGAGCGAGTGGGAGTGACCTCAATCTGGTTGACTCGGACGACGGAAACATGGGTGAGGAATCGTCCACGCAAAGGAGATGGCTGCATTGCAAAAGCCTGTGAACCTGCTGCTCCTGCGCCGAGTGCCATTGCTGCCGCCGAGCCTGCTGCCCCACCTAGAAAATGCCGCCTGCTCCAGTTGCCTCCCACCGTCGCCTCCCTTGGTTTGTCTTGCCTGCAGACGCCGGTAGACGCCCGTTTTCCACGAGCCATACTAGCAGTTGGCAGCGTGTGATGACGCAAAGGAGCCGACAACTAACGCAGCTGTTTGAAGTGGAGGCGGGAGCTCAATGGAAATCATGCGACCTCATGTCCACGTCGCTGAGGTCGAGTACGTGCACGGCTGACGCCCTGATGTTGATCACGCCGTCCTGGTTCTGGAGCGTGCCGTCTACGCGGAGAAATCTTCCTCGCGTTACGGTGATGCGGTTCCGTTCATAGAGCTGCGGATTGATGATGGCGTTGGAGATGCCGGTCTCATCTTCGAGACTGAGGAAGATGAAACCCTGGGCTGTTCCCGGACGCTGTCGTGCAATCACCGCTCCAGCGATGCGAGCGTAGGTGCCATCCGGCAGACCTCGCAAACTTGCGGCAGGGAGTATGCCTGCGGCATTCATTTGTGGGCGGTGATAGGCCATGGGGTGCGGGCCCAGCGTGACTCCGGTGCTTTCAAAGTCAGCCACCAGACGTTCTTCGGTTGTCATGGGCCTGAGCGGGGCGATGGCTTGCAGTTCGTGTTCGTCCGGAATGTTTTGAAAGAGGGGGCCTGCGGATTGGCCGGCTCGCTCGGCGTTCCATAGAGAGGTGCGGCGGTGATGTTTTTCTCCGGTCCAGTTGAAGGCGCCTGCTTTCGCGAGCAGCGTCAGCTCGGGCTTTTTGATGGAGGGGACGCGGCGATGGAGATCATACTCTGACGAGAAGGGCCCATCGATGAGGCGAGCTTCTACGATGGCTTCTGCTATCTTCTGGCGCAATCCTTTTACATACTTCAACCCCATGCGAACGGCGTAGGGACCGGTGTGTACAGCGTTGTCCTTCTCGCTCTGGGCTTCGAGGGTGCAGAACCAATCGGAACGTTGGACGTCGATAGGAATGATCCTGACGCCGTGGCGTTTTGCATCGTTGGCGATCGTGGCTGGGGAGTAGAAACCCATCGGCTGATTGTTGAAGAGCGCACAGGTGTAGGCGGCTGGGTAGTGATGGCGGGTGTAGGCACTGGAATAGGCGATGCAGGCAAAGCTGTGGGCGTGGGATTCGGGAAACATGAACTCCTTTACGGTGGCGAGCACGCGCATGACCTCTTCCTGTGTGGCGGTGTCGAAGCCGTTTGCGGTCATGCCCTGATGCAATCGCGCGGTCAGTCCGGCAATGATGGACGCTGAGCGTTTGCCACCCATCGCCTTGCGCAACTCCTCGGCCTCGCCACCTGTGAGGTTCGCTGCGACCATGCCGATTCTCATCACCTGCTCCTGGAAGAGTGGCACGCCAAGCGTCCGTTCGAGGAACGGTTTGAAGGAGGGATGGAGATAGGTGATGGGCTCTTTGCCGAGCCTGCGGGCGATGTAGGGGTTGACGAATTTGCCTGTCACGGGGCCGGGGCGGATGATGGCGACCTGCATCGAGAGGTCGGCAAAACACTTTGGTTTTGTGCGGGGCAACGCGGACATTTGCGCACGGCTTTCAATCTGAAACAGGCCTACGGTGTCGGCCTGCTGGATGGTCTCGTAGACGGCGTCGTCCTGGGGAATCTGGGCGTAGTCGAGCTGTTTGTCGTAGTACTGCGGTACGAGATACGCGGCATCTTTGAGCACTGCAAGCATGCCGAGGCCGAGGAGGTCGACCTTGATGATGCCCATGTCGGAGCAGTCGTCTTTATCCCATTGGACTACGGTGCGGCCAGGCATGGACGCACGTTCGATGGGGACTACCGAATCGAGATGGCCCTGGCAGATAACCATGCCGCCGGAGTGCTGGCCGAGATTGCGGGGCAGACTGAGGATGTCGCCGCACTTGTGAAGGTAGTGCGCGATGCGGCGGTGTTTCATGTCCATGCCTGCTGCCTTGAAGCTGTTTTCGAGCGTGTCGCTGGAGGCTTTCCACTCCCATGCGCTCATGAGGCTGGAGAGTTTGGCTGCTGTTTCCTGATCGAAGCCGAGAGCCTTGCCCACCTCGCGGGAGGCAGAGCGGCTGCGGAAGGTGATGACGTTTGCGGTCATGGCGGCGCCGAGTTCGCCGTATCGCTGATAGACGAACTGGATGGCTCGCTCGCGGTCGGTGTCGCTGGGTAGATCGAGGTCGATGTCGGGCCACTCGCCACGCTCTTCGGAGAGAAATCGTTCGAAGAGGAGGTCCAGGCCGACAGAATCGACGATGGTGATTTCGAGGGCGTAGCAGACGACGCTGTTGGCTGCGGAGCCTCGGCCCTGAACGAGAATGCCGTTGTCTTTGCAGAAGCAAACGAGGTCCCACACGATCAGGAAGTAGCCTGCGAGGCCTAGTTTTTCGATAAGCAGAAGCTCGCGCTCGGCTTGCTTTCGGGCCTTCTCAAAAAGAGCCGGATTGTTTTTGGGTAGATAGCGTCGGCGCATGCCTTCGTCCACGCGCTTGCGGAGAAACGAGTCCATCGTGTCGGCGTCCGGCACGGGATAGGCGGGGAATTCGTAGCCGAGTCCGGTCAGCTGAAATTGCAGACGCGCAGACAACTCGCGGGTGTTGGCGATGGCCTCCGGGTAGTCGTAGAAGAGACGTTGCATCTCCGCGGCGGGACGCAGGTGCCGCTCTGCATTGCGGCTGAGGAGGCGGCCTGCGGTGTCGAGCGACTTGCGATGGCGGATGCAGGTGAAGATGTCGAGTACTTCGCGCTCGTAGGGAGTGCCGTGGGTCACTCCTCCTGTCGCCAGCAGGGGCAGGTTCAGCGAACGTGCGATGCGAATCGCGGCACGGTTGCGATGCTCTTCTTCGCGGTCGAAGTGGCGTTGCAGCTCGACGTAAACGTTCGCGGGGCCGAAGAGGCGTACCAGTTGCTCAACGGTTTGGTGTGCGGCTTCATAGCCGCCGTGGGCCAGGGCAGCAGCGAGCGGGCCTTCACTGCCGCCGGTCAGGCAGACGAGGCCTTGGCTGTACATTTCCAGATCAGCAATGGTGGTTGCGCCTTCGGCCTTGGTTGTCTCGCGTAGTTTGAATTGGGTGATGAGGCGGGAGAGATTCTGATAGCCGAGACGTGATTCGGTAAGGAGTGGCAGGCTCACAGGCTCGGGCGGAAATTGATGCGGCAGATATTTGGCAGGCTGGAGACGCTGGCCGAGGTCGTGTACCGCGACCTCGGCGCCGATGTGCGCCTGCACTCCGCAACGTTGTCCCTGCATGTGAAAGCGCGCGGCTCCGTAGAGACCGTTGCGGTCGAGGAGGGCCATTGCAGGCATGTTGAGGTGCGCTGCTTGCTGCATGAGGGAGTCCGGCATGGAGGCTCCTTCGAGGAAGCTGAAGGCAGATCGGGCGTGTAGTTCGACGTAGTCAGTCATAGGTGCCCTGGAGATACCAGCAGCGAGAGCGCGGATCGAAGGCGATGCGGCAGAGACGTTCGGCAGTGCCGTTGTTGAGCCGGACATCCCACTCTTCGCGACACCAGTTGGCCTCGGACCACCACTGTCCACTGACGCGCACGGGACCTGCGGCTTCGCGGACTACATAAGCAGATCCGGCCCAGACGACACGTGCTGGAGCATGGTTTGTGAGGGCTACTCCGACCATCAGCGGGGGACGGGATATGCGAAGAGCGATGGGGGTCGAAAGCGGGAGTCGCTCACTTCGTCGTGGGGGCGGCGGCTCGAACGCTACCATGCGAAAGGCGTTGGGCCGATGATCGTCGGTCAGCTCCGGTGAGCCTACATGCTGCTCGCCGAGGAGCTTTCGCATGCGGGCCAGCATTACTTCGAGCTGTCCGGGCTGGGGTGCTTGCGGAAGGAAGAGGCCGTGCTGCGCTCGGTAAGGTGGGGCGGACTGGGCGTGCAGTTCCAGGCTTAGGATCGGCGCACTGGGGGGATGGGTTTCGAGGTCCAGTTGAAGGAGCTTGAGCAGCGTCGGGGTATCCTGCAACGGCAGGGCAGGACGAACGGTACGCTGATGCGGTGCACCTCCGTCGAGACGAAGCACGAGGCGGAGTGCGGCGATGGCTCGAGCTTTCTCTCGAACTCGATCCAGTAGTGTCGTGATCATGCGGGAGAGAAGGAAGAGCAGGCGCTCGAGCTCTTCTACAGGGAAGTCCAGTTCGATACGCTCCACCAAAGCGTCTTCGAAGCTGGGCTCGATCGGGAACATGAGGTGCGGCGACGTGCCTCGCGCCAGGGCGTGTAGTTTCTGTCCTGCCTGGCCGAGACGGGCAATCAAGTCGGTCTCAGAGAGTGCGGCCAGTTCAGCACAGGTGCGGATTCCCCAGGCGGCAAACGTGGCCTGATGTTCGGGCGTAAGGGGTAGCGCGGTGAGAGGGAGTTGGCCGATGGCTTGCTCCTCACAGCCGGGCGGCACTACGGTGATACCCGATCTGCCACACGCAAGAGACACCGCGGCATCGAAGTTTTCGGCAACGGCGATGTTGACGAGAAAGCCCTCCGCCATCACGCTCTGCCGCAATTTGTTCGCGAGCTGTGCGGCGTTGCCGTAGAGAAGATGCATGCCACGAATGTCGAGCGCGTAGGTGCCCGGGCGCTGCTCCACGGACTCGATACGAGGCGAGAACATGCAGGCAACAGAGTGAAGGGTGGCGTGGGCCGTATGCTCCTGCTCTATGAGGCGAGGGAGAGCGATGACTTCGGAGAAGGCTTCGGCTTGTAGCCGGGTCATGCCGAGCTCGACGCCTTGAGAGCGTGCAGCGTTGTTTGCTGCAAAGACCATTTCGGTTGGCGGCTGTCCATCGAGCACCACAAACGGTCTCTTGCGCAGCTCCGGACGCTGACGCACGGCGACCTGGGCGAAGAAGTTTGATGGATGGAGAACGGCGTACATCACCGTACCCTCGACCAGAGTGTTTCGGCCGGCCAGTTCACAGTTTGCGCTGGTTTTGGGTGCATGAAAGGAGAGCCCTCGTTGCGGTTACGCTCTCTCGCAAGCTGGTACTGCTGACGCTCGAACAGCGGGGTTTCGCCGTGGCTGCTGAATGGCACGGCGTGGATGGGATCGCAACGGAGCGACAACGAGGCGCAACTGCTGGCGCAGGGCGATTGGGTGAGAAAGATCAACGCGGTGCGCGCATGTTCTGCGGCAAGGCGGAAGCGATACCACGTGGCCAGGGGAATACGCCTGGCGTACTGTGGCAGAACGTCGCTCATGTCGAGCACGATGGCACCGAAGCCTCCCGTTTGGAGTAACAGATCGGATGCTTTCAGGGCTTGCTCCAGCCGCGACCAGGGTTTGTCCTGCACTCTCTTTGCACGTTCGGGAGATACTCGCAACCAGAGCAGACGCTGCAGAACCACTCCTGCCGCAGCGGTGGCTTCCGGGGAAAGAGCATCGTTCACATCCACCCACGCGCAGGCGTTGCCAAGTTGGGTGATGGAGGCGATGGTGGAGAGGGCAAAGGAAGTCTTTCCTGTCGAGGCGGTACCGCTGACCTCGGTGATGGTGCCACGGGGGATGCCTCCGCCGAGCAGGGCGTCGACCTCTGCGATGTTGGTAACGAAGCGTTCCGTGGCCTGCTTGATTTTGAGGGAGAGGGCGGCGGGCACACGCTGAGCCAGGGTGGCTTCGATCTGAACCCGGATTGCGTGAGCGGCGGCCATAAGCGTCTTCGCTTTATCTTCGCCTATTGGACTACTACCTTGTCAACTCCTGTTGCTTCGTAAATTGTGCATTTTATCCGGGATACGACTCTATCTCTGGTGCAGCAGCAGAGGCAGAGGATTCTAACTTCCGTCCCAACAACGTCGATTCCAAGTGGAAGGTTTGCCCGACCATTTCGGTTGACCCGTCTTAGGGCTGAACGTTTTTCCACGCTCTTCGCAGGACGCCAGCGCGATCACCGTTCACCGGCCTCACGAGGTGCGCGTGGTCCGGGCCGGAGCAAAGGCGGGTGCAGGCTGCTCCATTCGCGTGACGCGCTCGGCGACGGCATCGGCTTCCTGCTCCAGCGGGTCATTCACCGCTCCAACGATTGCCTTGCGCTGTGGAGTGGGAGCCGCTGATCCGCTAGCCTGTGGCGGCGGAGACATTATCGATCCACTGCCTCCGCCTCCTTGCGGTGCGTTTTTCTCTGCTTTGACCGCGGCCTCGTAGTCGGCTTTGGCCTTGGCAAAGTCTGCGCCTGCACTGGCTGAGAGTGCTGCGAATGCATCGAAGAAGGGCTTGCCTATCCCGAACCGATCGTCAAAGTGCATGACGTCACCGCTCTGGATGCCGAAGTCAATCGCGCCCCAGCGCGGAACCGCCTGCCCAAGCCCCAGGACAACTTCGCGCGGTATGGTCAAAAATCCTGAAGCCGGATCTCTTTGCGTTCGACCGGCCGGATGAAAGGGACGGCTCCCATCTGGCCGCAGCTTGAAATCCGGCGAGCCCGGAAGCCCGGTATTCGGAATTGCTCCGCCGAGCAGGGCATAGTCCTGCCACATTTGTTTCTTGATGTCGTCGAGCGAGGGCGGTGTTTCGCCGCGATGCAGCCTGGCCCAATCCCCGGCCAGGAAATTCTTCAGCGCAGTGTCATCCGTCATCAGCGCGAAGTACTGTTTCATGGCATTGCTCTCCAGCGTAAGCCGGTCGTAATACTGTGCCACCCGGTCTCGCCGCGTTGCCTTGCCTCCTTGTGGCAAGGTGTCGCCCGTCGTTATCAGTTTGGGAATGATCGACTGTTCGCCATCGATGGGACTGTTGAGAATGAATTGAGCGATGCGGTTGTAGACGGGCTGCAGTTCCAGTTGGAGAAGCCTTGTCGGGTTGAGGTGTTTGCTTTTCTTCTCCTCCTCGGTGACGATTTCCGGGTGTTCATTCATGCGTTGAGTCGGCACAGATTCATGCAGAATATACGGATTATCGTTGCCATCAATGTCGATGGCCACTCCCGCGCCGTGGGGGCTGATCTCCCGGCGGTAGCCGCCGATGGACTTGATGCCGTGCCCGGGTGGGGGCGTGTTGCCGGACTTCTTATACTCATCCTTGACCTTGGTTTCCGCCGTGGCCAGCATCGTCTTGAACTCCGGCCGTATGCCATGGGCAATGTCATGGCCGAGGAACGTGGCTGACTGCAGGGACGCTTCCCAATTTGCTGTGTCCTTGTAGGGCCCACCCAGGCCAGTCATCGCTTGCACTACTTCGTCCTCGGTGACCCGGTGCAAGGTGGGCCTCGTCAGAGGCTGGCGGCGAATGGTCGCGCCCGATGCGCGGACAGAGGCAAACCCGCGTTGCTGCTGCACAACGTGGGCCAACTCATGCGCAATCAGGCGCCGCCCCTGGCTCGTGGCAGGCGCATATTCGTCCGTGCCGAAGACGATGTCGCGTCCCAGGGTGTACGCGCGGACCTGGATGGCGTGCGCACTCCGGGCAGCCTCGTCATCCGCGTGAATACGCACGTTGCTGAAGTCGTAGCCGAAACGTGGCTCAAAGTAGCTGCGCGCTTCGCTCGACAAGGTTTCGCCCTTCCGCTCGACAGCCTGAGCGGCGGTCTCAACCTGTAACGCGCGGGCGGCCTTTCCTGCGTTCTCAGTCTGCCGCATTGGCGGACGCTTTTGGGCAAAGGTGTACACCGTTGGATGACCTCTAGAGGAAGGATGGAACGAGGCATTCTTAGCGCCACTCAACGCCCCCGCATGTCTTTCAAATTGGGTGCCTGCGGCGCGAGTGTCATCCATTCCCCGGCAATAATCTTAGGCGATCCCGCGAGCGAATTTCAGAAATTTTAACGTCCTTCAATAATCGGTTGACCAGTTTTGGGGTGGCGACGGTGAAAAGTTGTGGAAACCTGTTGAACTTTGAGGTTAGCGGGAGAGCCACCCCGCTAATCGACCAGTCAGCGTGGACACGCTGCGATCTGCGTCACATTTTGTGATCGAATGGGGCACACGACACGACCTCAATTTAGAAGCCGACAGAAATGAAAGCGGCCTTGCAGTTTGTGTAGCAGGGGGACTAAGGTTTAGGGGCAAAGTCTGGCGGAGGTGCGCTATGGGCGCGATGGTTTCTTCGTCTGTAAGGAAGGGATCGCGAGATGTCCCGGCGTTCGCGTCACGGATCTCGCGAGAGGCGACTGGACTGGGCGGTGCGAGAGCATTTGCCACGGAACGGATGCGCAGCGCCGGGTCGAGCGATGCCGGTCGTCGTGTTCCGGAGATTGTGCGGGAAGGTTGGCGGTCGCCGGGTGCGCCGCTCCAGCAGGACCAGCGGCGGTGGCTGGAACCGCGCTTCG
>DATCDL010000230.1:0-4028 GCA_036510715.1 Acidobacteriaceae bacterium | reverse complement strand
CGGCTGCTTACCCGTTGCCGATGTACGTGAACACCTGGCTTGGTGGCGCAGACGCATGGCCTGGAACTTACCCAAGTGGCGGCCCGCAACCGCGCGTCGTTGATATCTGGCGTGCTGCCGGTACAGCGATCGATGTCTACTCACCCGACCTTTATGCGTCCGATTTTTCAGGCTGGGCCGAGCGCTATTATCGCGCCGGCAATCCCCTCTTCATTCCGGAGACGAACGGCGGACCAGCGGGAGCGTCAGGCGCATTCTGTGCAATCGGCGAAGACCACGCGCTGGGAATCTCTCCGTTCGGTATCGACAGCCAGGTGCCCGGTGGATGGGCGGCGGCGGGCGATCCTAATAACGAACTCAGCGCGGCGTATAAGGCGCTGAGTGAGTTGTCCCCACTACTGATGGAGACGACAAAGGCAGGCATGATCCATGGCTTTCAGCTGGATGCAAACCATCCGTCGGTCGAATTCGAAATGAATGGATATACCGTTGACGTCAGTCTGGATGAAATCTTTGGCCACCACGCCGAGCGCGGCTATGGACTGATTGTCGCGACGGGAAAGGATACTTTTATAGGGGCGGGTAGAGGCTTCCGTGTTAGCTTCCGCGCACGGACTCCCGGCGATTTGCACGTCGGCCTCGCGGCGATTGACGATGGCAGTTATACGGATGGTCAATTCGTAGCTGGCCGCCGCTTGAATGGCGATGAGAACGATCAGGGCCAATACTGGCGATTCGATCAACGAGACGACCACATTGAGCGCGCCACCTTGTATCGTTTTCCGTAATCCTTCCGTCGCAGGATCATGCACGTCCTCGTCAAATGGAAGTTTGCAGCCTGAAGGATCAAAGTTTCCGTCCGACGCACCACACGTACGGGACTACCAAGATTTCTTGGCGTATTGGTACAATCTCCGTGATATATTCCGGCTACTATCCAAGTCCAGCACAACCCACAATGGGAGGGTAACAAACGTGGCACTTACCATCTCTGGTCTATCGAAGACCTACCCGAATGGCGTCAAAGCACTGAAGAACCTTTCTCTCACCATCGGCAACGAGATGTTCGGTCTGCTGGGTCCCAATGGTGCCGGCAAATCATCCCTCATGCGAACCGTCGCCACGCTTCAGGATCCAGACTCCGGCTCGGTAGATCTGGACGGCATCGACGTACTCAAGGACAAAGCCGCCGTGCGACGCCTCCTCGGGTACCTACCACAGGAGTTTGGAGTGTATCCGAAGATGTCCGCACTCGACATGCTCCACCACCTCGCCATCATGAAGGGCATCACCAACAAGACAGAGCGCAACCAGATGGTCGACGCGTTGCTCAACCAAACCAATCTGTGGAGCGTACGGAAAAAGTCTCTATCCACCTACTCTGGCGGCATGAAGCAGCGCTTTGGTATCGCGCAGGCCCTGCTTGCGAACCCCAAGCTCATCATCGTCGACGAGCCGACAGCAGGTCTCGATCCGGCCGAGCGCAACAGGTTTCTCAACCTTCTCAGCTCCATTGGCTCCAATGTCACGGTCATTCTCTCCACCCACATTGTCGAAGACCCTAGACTTCTACGCCTACATTTCCGGCCGCTATGAGGTGAAAAGAGTGGTGTACCAAGGCTTGGATAATCCCATCTCCATCGAGGTCTCTCACCTACCTGGCCAGAACTTTGACGTCAACGACATGATCGAAGCCGCCAAGGCCGGCTTCGACTACTACGAGAAAAACTTCAGCCCCTTCCAGTTCAAGCAGTACCGCATCCTCGAGTACCCACGCTACCGCACCTTCGCGCAGTCCTTCCCCAACACCGTACCCTTTTCCGAGGGCATCGGTTTCATCGGCCGTGTTGAGAAGCCCGACGACATTGACTTCAGCTACTCCGTCGTCGCCCATGAACTCGCCCACCAGTGGTGGGGCCATCAGCTCATCGGCGCACAGGTGGAGGGCTCCAACATGATGTCGGAATCTCGCGCAGAGTACTCCGCGCTCCGCGTGATGGAGAAGAAGTACGGCTCTGACAACATGCACAAGTTCCTGGCCCACGAGCTCGATGGTTATCTGCGCGGTCGAGCCGGCGAAACCCGACACGAGAACCCTCTCGTGCTCGTCCAGAACGAGAGCTACGTCTGGTATCAAAAGGGGTCCCTCGTTCTCTATGCTCTCTCCGACTACATCGGAGAAGATAAGGTCAACCTGGCACTACACAACTTCCTCATGCAGTATCGCTACGCCAACGCGAATACCTCCCAGGACGTGCCCTACCCGGACACCCGCCAGTTTGTCGCCGCACTCCGCGCGCAAACCCCGCCCGAGTACCAGTACTACATCACGGACGCGTTTGAGAACATCGTCCTCTACGACAACAAGGCACTCTCGGCCACTTACGCCCAGACACCCTACAAGAAGTACAAAGTTACCCTGACCGTGCAGGCCCGCAAGTCCAGGTCCGACGGCTCCGGCAACCAGACGCCCATGCCCCTCGCCGACTACATTGATATCGGCGTCTTCTCAGGCAAAAAAGATCACGAAAAAACGCTCTACCTCAAGAAGGAGAAGATCACCCAGGGCAAGCAGACTTTCGAGATTGTCGTCGATCAGATTCCCACCCGGGCCGGCATCGACCCGATCAATAAACTCATTGACCGGATCCCCGATGACAAAACGATAGACGTCTCCAAGCCCTAGTCTTGGGATTCGGTTGCGATCACTTTGACGCTGCCGTCGCTGGAGTGACAGAGAACGTGTCCGCCTTCGCGTTCCATCCACGCAGGGAAATTTCCGCAGGACTGCTGTGATCCTTGAGGGGATATTCAATTTCGATCGTTCTCGCTTCCCCGGGTAGAAGTGCGACGTAGTTGTCCGAATAATACGCAGGCAAGATGCGTTCTTTATCCTTTGCGGAGAGCAGGGTGAGCTTCGTCGCGAGGCTCGCTCTGGGTTCAGGGTTCTTCAGCAGAACACTCACCTTCACCGTATCGCCATCTACCTGCGATGTTGCTGTTGCTTGGAGCGAGACCGCGGGTAGATCGTTGAGCTCTCGGTAGGAAGAGGACTTTGCGCCGAGCCAGTACAAATTCCGCGATAGCAACTTCCCTTTCGCATCGGTAAGCTTCAGTTCTACGAGGACCATGCCCTTGGCAAGATAAGGAGCCAGGTCGAGCCTCATGCTGCTCTCAGAATTATCGGCAGCGACGCTTCTTTGCTCGGTTGCCTGAGTGAGTAGCGTGTTGTCCAAGGAATAGACCTTTGCGTTCACCGTTAGCGAGGATTCGGGCATCGTCGTCGTGTTGATGACGTCTACTTGGTAGGTCTCGAGATTTAACTGCACATGCAGCGGCTCGCAGCCCTTCATGGTGCCGTAGAAGGACGCCTGGGTGTCGTAGTCGGAGCTAAGAATCTGCCACATGGTGCTCGGCCATGCGGGCTGCGTCATCCAAAGCAGGCGGCCACTGTTCGGAGTCCACAGGTGGGCATTCATGCCTTCAAAGATCGCGCGATGATCTACGTAGTCGAGCATCTGCGCCTTGCGTTCAAAGTCTTCGAGGCTGGTCGGCGCGCCGAACTCTGATTGCAACTCGGCCATGAAGGGTGAGATGTCGCCGTTCCCGCTCTGATGCCAATCGTGATACGCCCACGCGTCGCTGATGGGCCATTGGTCAGGCTTGGCGATGGTGCTTTTGAAGGACTCGAGGGTCGACATCGACGGGGTACCCGTTTCGACCGAAAAGCCCCGGTTGAGCTTGGAAAAGTAGAGCGTGGGATCCTGATAGCTGTACGGTCCGCTGTGCTGGAGGTTAACCTCGTTGGAACTAGGCGAGTAGTAGCGCGTGCCATCGAGCGTGCGCACGAGTTTATCAATGCCCATGTTGAGGATGGGCTGCGGAACGCCTTCGTTGCGACCGCACCACAGGACGATGGATGGATGGTTGCGGAAGCGCTTGATGGTGTCCGCGACATTTTTCAAATACAGCTGAGGGTCCTGTGCTTCGATGTTGTAGTTCTGCGTTGACTCCCAGAAGTCATTCCA
>DATCDL010000229.1:0-6095 GCA_036510715.1 Acidobacteriaceae bacterium | reverse complement strand
GGGAAATACTCGGTTTCGATTGGCAGCGGGCAGCCCGACACCGGCGCTCCCATGGTCGAAGGGACTTTCGAAATGCAAGGCTCTTTCGTCTTGCCTGAATAGCCGTTCGGAATCCGATGCCAGTGCCTTCGCGAGCATTGTTCAGGCCAGATAATCCCCGATCCGAGAGACATCCATGAACAAGCAAATGACTCGCCGACAGCTCCTAAGAGACGTTGGCGCGGCAGGTGCGACGACGCTATTGGCCGTTGGCTCGGGAAGGGCAATAGCGACTGCGGAGCCGTTGAGCCAGGGAGCGGGAAGGGAATCACCCGCTCTTGAATCACCGCAGTCGCCCGGCGGTACGAAATCAGTTTCCCGCACTTCGCAGGTGCCTCTCGGCCCGCACGAGAGTCCTCTCGTGGAACTGACCGCAGGTGACATGATCGTCGCGTTCGATCGAAGGTACGGTTCGATCTCCTCGATCACAAGGAATGGTGATCCGATGGGGACGAACTTTATCGGGAACGAACAAAACACGCCCGGTGTCGATTTTTCGAACTCCCGTTGGACCGGGGATCTGGTAACACATGTTTGGGATGTCACCGATACCAACCCGGCGCATCGCGATTGGTCCCCCCGTTCGAACTTTGTCCTGAGAGGAAAATGGAGGCCGGAGCTGACCGGAAGGTCCGGGGATATCCGGCAGGTGAGCTTCGACGCGGAAACCTTCGCGGTGAGTTATCTGGGAACTTCGGAACAAGAGGATGGCGTGCGGAGTTTCAGTCTCGCCATGAAATATCGCAGAGGAGAAGGCCGTTCGCTGCTCTGGGACGTTGAGCTTCGCAACGTCACGGATCAGATTCTGGAGCTCGGCGACCTCGGATTCCCTCTGATGGTGAACGACGACCTCGGCGAATTCTACCAGGACCCGAAGACCGGACAGCCTTTTCCTCCTGACGAAACAGAGCACCCGCTGAGAGATCCGGCCGATTCGTTTTCCGTCTACCTCGAGCAATACCCGCGGATCCAGAAGCAGTACCACGAGCAAAAGGTCGTGGCTCATCATTACATAGGCGGGCACAGCTCGTACGTGCTCATCCAGCGGCCGTTGGGAGATGCACCGTTTCTGCTTCTCCATACCGTCCAGGACACGGCATTCGAGTGCGTCTACCGCGACGACAGTTCGTTCGGGGAAAAGGTGTACTGGTGGGACGGGCCAAATATCCTGGCCGTCCATTCCTGGGCTACAAGGAACCTTCGGGGATGGAATAAGAATCCCTGGATCAACGGGCATACCTCGCTGGTCCTGCAGCCGGGAGAGAAATGGTCCTGTCAGCTGCGCTTCGTCCTCGTGGAGAGTTATGACGCGATCCGAGAGGAGCTTTACAATGCGGGCAATCTCGGCATTCGCGTACTGCCCGCCATGGTGGTCCAGGAGGATACCAATGCCTACGTGGAGTTGAAGACGAAGTCTGAGCTGGATAGGATCGACTTCCTGTCGGACAACATCACAATCAAGGAAAGGAAGCGCATCGATGACAAGACGCTGTTGACAGTGTCGTTTAAGGGCCGAGGCCAGAAAAGTTTGAAACTCCATTATGCCGGCCGCTGGACCAACGTGCACTTTTACTGCATCGAAGACATCGCGCAACTGCTCAAGGCCCGAGCGCGATTCATTGTGGAGCGGGAGTTTTACGAAAACCCTGATGATCCCTATCACCGGCACCACATGTTCCTGCCCTTTGACCATCGTACCGGGAGCACGTTTCTCGATTCGGATGAAGTTTCGGAGGTGGGGGGAAGCGATGCCGAATTCGGATTTTCCGAGCCTTTATTTCTAGCCGAGAAGAACGTCTACTACCCTTCGCTCAAAGAAGTGGCCGCCCTGGAAGCCTACATTGACGATTGCCTGTTCCGGTACATTCAGGATCCAGAAACATTCGCCGTCAGCGCCTCGCTTTACTGGAAGCTCAGGTATCCATCGAGCCCTTGGAGTCATTGGACGGTGGAACGAGCCGAGGCGACTTACCGATCATACAACTACGCTCATGTGATGAACATTTATCACGCCATGTACCGCATCGGCAGGCGCTATGGGTTGTTGACACGGAAAAGCCCGGAGGAATACCTGAGGATGTCCTACTGGACCTGCCTCCACATGTTTCAAACGGTACCTTGGGGACATATTGGAGTAATGGGCGGCTCAAACGCGCTGAACATTCTTGACGATCTCGGAAAGGAAGGCTGGCAGGGAGAATACCGCAACCTTTTGGAGCAAATCCGGAAATGCAATGACGTCTTTGTCAGTGACCCCTATCCCTACTCCTCCGAGTATCCAGCGGACACAACCGCGCAAGAACAGGTTTATTTCTTCACCCGCTACTTCGGGAATACCGAGAAGAACCTCAAGACGGTGCAGATCATTCGGGCGCTCCGAGGCGGGAACCAGCCAGTCTGGTTTCAATATGGCAATGACAACAAGGGCGATCTGACTTGTTGGTACACTGAGTCGACCAATGGCTGGGCCCTGCTGCGCGCGTTCGAGAACACCGGCGATCTGGACACGTTCATCAAAGGGTACGCAGGCGTGATGAGCGTGGAGGTCGATCTCCTTCTTGACGGAATGTGCTTTGCGCATTTCATCTCCACGCCAGGCATCTTCGATTTCACCCCTCCAAGAACGCTCGATGGCGGGATAGCGCAGTTCGGCTTTCTTAAAGCGGTGAAATCCTACGTCATGCTGGATGATTCCTTTGGGCTGATCGGCTGCGGCTGCCGCGTGGAATCGTCAGACAAGGCGATTCGTGTCTATCCCCACGATGGCCTAAAAAAGCGGCTGAGATTCGTACCGCAGAAAATCGATCTGGAGGCTGCGCAGGGAGAGATCGAGCAAGTAACTATGAGTGACGACGGAAAGCAGTGGGAACTCCGCCTCGGTGATTCGACGGGCGTCGTGAAAACGGCTGAACTGGAAATCAAAGGTTTGGACAAGGGCGAGTATCTAGTTCGGTGTGGGAGTTCGGTCCACCGATTACCAGTTTCTGATGCCTTGAAACTCTCGTTTCCCATCGCCGATGCGAAGGCAATCCAGATCGAAAAGTGTGTATAGTGAAGTGTTCGCAGACAGGAGATTGATGTTGATGAGAAGAATCGCCGTTTGCTCGACAATTGTGGTAAGCGTTTTCCTTGCAGGGCAGGTTGCTGCTCAGGTACAGACGGAAGTGCCCGCAGTAATCCCAGGCGCCAGGCCCTCCACCATCGAGCACATCAAGATTCATGGCAAATCGCTCGAAGGCAATCTCGAGGGGAATGCGGTCGACCGCGACGTGATCGTCTTCCTGCCGCCGAGTTACAGCAAAGACAAGCATCGCCGCTACCCGGTGGTATATGCCCTGCACGGGTACTCGATCGGGGCCGAGCAGTGGACGCAGGAGATCCACGTACCGCAAACGATTGAAGGCGCTTTTGCGCAGGGCGCAAGGGAGATGATCGTCGTCCTGCCCGACTCCAAAACCATGCACAACGGCTCGATGTACTCGAGTTCGGTCACGACTGGAGACTTCGAGAATTTCATCGCTCACGACGTTGTTTCCTCCTCGATGCGCATTACAGGACGATTCCGCATCGCGAGAGTCGTGGGTTGGTGGGCCACTCGATGGGGGGATATGGTGCATCGCGGATCGGCATGAAGCACGCCGACGTTTTCGGCGTACTCTACATCATGAGTCCCTGCTGCATGTCGGCCCGTCCCAGTGGCCCCGCCAGTGCGGAACTAGAGAAAAAGCTCGAGTCAGTCAAGACGGAGCAGGATTCCGCCGAGTTGTCGTTTTTTGAGCGTACCCAGCTTGCCACCGCTGCGGCATGGTCGCCCGATCCCCAGAATCCTCCGCTTTATCTTGATCTGCCGTATAAAGACGGCGTGGTGCAGCCCGGCATTCTCGCCAAGTGGGCGGCCAACGCTCCGCTCGCCTTTATCGATCAATACATCGGAAATCTGCGCCAGTATCGCGCGATTGGCATTGATGTTGGTGACCAGGATGGCTTGCGCGCCGATACCACGACACTGCACGAAGTGCTCGACAAATACGACATCGCGAACACCTTCGAGATCTACCACGGCACGCATACCAGCGCCGTTGCCGATCGTTTCCAGAATTACGTGGTGCCGTTTTTCAGCAGGAATCTTTGCTTTCAGGCGAACTGCCGTTAAGGAGCTTTAGCAACCACCGATCGCATTGTTGCGCCGGTTCCGAATACGCAACCGTCCTACTCGGGACTCGATCGAGAATCTTTGGACCTGAGGCGTTCAAGTGTGTATGACCGACACCTGGAACGCGGGGATATCATTTTTGCCAATCTCAAAATCTGACTAAAGTTAGCGAAACAGTTAGCGAATCCTTTAAGCAGTTATGGTATAAGAAGCTGTGCCCACTACGATGAAAGATATCGCACGTGACCTCGGTGTGTCCGTGGTCACTGTTTCGAAGGTGCTTCGCAACCACGAAGACATAAGCGAAGCGACGCGACGCGGAAACGGGTTCTGGATCGTGTAAAAGAACTTGACTACACCCCGAATCTAGCTGCTCGTGGGCTGGTTACCGGAAAGACCTATCTGGTTGGGCTGGTGGTGCCCGACCTGTTGCACCCGTTCTTCGCCCAAGTGGCAAAATCACTTTCGAGGGCGCTTCTGAAGAAGGGTTATTGTCTCACGATCTCGACCTCGGAAGAGGATGCCGAGCTGGAAACGCATGAGATCAACCGGCTCCTTGGCCGCCGGCTTGATGCGCTCGTTATCGCATCTTCATCTACCAACCCATCTGTATTCGAACGGATTCAAAAGCAGGGATTGCCGTTGGTTTTGATAGACCGCAAGCTCACTGGGTTGGACGCCAATTATGTTGGCACCGACGACGAGGCGATCGGACTAATGGCTACAGAACATCTCATTGAAGAAGGGTGCAAGAGGATTGCTCATTTACGCGGCCCTGACAATAGCCCAGGCGCCGGACGTCTGAAGGGCTATCAACATGCCCTGACCAAGCACAACTTAAAGTCCCTTGCGGGTTATGTGTCGATGCCACGGCTGGTGGACGTGCAAAGCAGGGAGAGCGGCGCCGAATTGATGCGGCAACTGCTGGCCCTGAACCCTCGTCCGGATGGAGTATTTTGCTATAACGACCCCATGGCAATTGGAGCCATCCATGCCATTCTCGATGCAGGCTTAAGAGTGCCGGCGGACATCGCAGTCATAGGATCCGGGAACCTCCATTACGACACTGAACTCCGCGTCCCTCTCTCGAGCATCGACCAACAGACCGACATGATCGGCGAGCGCGCTGGGCGTTTGACCTTGTCGTTGCTGGAATCCAAGACTCATCCGCGCAACAAAACCATTATCATTCAGCCTCAACTTGTGGTTCGGGCTTCGACCGATAAGAAGGCGCTGATCGATCAGGCAGCGGCGCCATTGAATACGACGCCGGGCATACACAGGCATCCGTGAATCTCGGACTCCGGCCGGCCGATGGGCAAAAGCGGCTGCATCAGCGCTGGCGATGAAGGTACGGTCTTGGCGTTAAGGGGCTCATTCATCGCAAACTTTCCAAGCGGTCAAGGCAATCGATTGACGCCCCCCTTGTGCTGAATCAGGCTAGCGTTATCTTGAACGCCGCCGCGTAATTGACGGCAGGGCGATATCGCTTTGGAAGTTCCGCGCGCAGACCCTCAGGCGACTGTCTCCAATTCACGCGCTCGGCAGTTCCGATCAATTCCACCCGCGCAATTTTGCCCGGACTTGTCGGCGCCGATGTTCCAAGCGCCTTCACGAGGATCGGCTCCGACGGCCAACCAAGCGCAATGGCATAGATGACCATATTTGCCTTGTTCCTAGTGAATCGAATGTCTTGGGAACCGAGCTTGCTGATGCTGGCGCCCTGGAATGACCCGGCTTTCACACTGTTAGGCCCTTCGCCGTATATCTTCCACGGTCGGGTCTCAAAAATTGCCTCGCCGTTCACTTGCATCCAAGCTGTGATGCCATCAAGTACCGCAATCTCCTTGCTGTCGATGGTGCCGTCGGGTTTGCCCGGAATATTGAGGATGAAGGTTCCGTT
>DATCDL010000228.1:0-2397 GCA_036510715.1 Acidobacteriaceae bacterium | reverse complement strand
GTGAGCGAGTCAGGGTTGTACTGCAGCATGATGGTGGCGAGCTTGACTCCGGTATTGGGATCGAAGGTGAGGATGGCACCGTTTTGTAACCGGGGAGAGATGTTAGGCATGGTTACCTCCTCCGCTCTGTGCAGGAGTTGCACTCACGCCCGGTGAGAGCTGACGGTAGACCCGCTGGGCTACCGTCCGGCCGATGTGGTTGGGTCCGGCGGCGGGGTCGAGGCGAAAGCTGCCGGCGTCGATGCGGTCAAGTTGAATCGAGTTGGGCGGCAGATGCGCGAGATCGCCTTGTGCGATCAGTCGCGAGAGCTCGCGCTGCAACGCGGCGGCGATGCGATGGCGATCCCTGACAGGGAAGCCATGCAGGATGAGTTCGTCGATGCGAAGATCGATGGCGTGGCGTCGTGTGGGTAGGTTTGGATCGATCACGTCCATCGGGCGACCTCCGTATCGTTGAGTGGGATTTCGAGCTTGGCGAACTCGGCGCGGGCGGCGGCAAGCAGGTGTCCCATGCGAACCGGCTCGCCGGCATCGGCAGCGAGGAAGGCAGCGCCCATTGCGATGTTATGGATGTTGCCGCCGGAGACGCGGAGACGCGCGAGGTGTTCGACGTTGAGTCCATCGACGGGCGTCCGCGAAGGGAAGATACGACGCCAGATTTCGGCACGCTGCGCAGCTTCGGGGAACGGGAACTCCACGACGAATCGGAGGCGGCGGAGAAAGGCCTGGTCGAGCGAGGACTTGCGGTTGGTGGTGAGGATGGCGAGGCCGCGATAGGCTTCCATGCGCTGAAGCAGGTAGCTGACCTCGCAGTTCGCGTAACGATCGTGACTATCTTTGACGTCGGTACGCTTGCCGAAGAGAGCGTCGGCTTCGTCGAAGAGCAGGACGGCGGCACCCTGATCGGCGGCGTCGAAGACGCGGCACAGGTTCTTCTCGGTTTCGCCAATGTACTTGCTGATGATCTGGCTGAGGTCGATGCGGAACAGGTCAAGACGGAGCTCGTGAGCGAGCACTTCCGCGGCGGTGGTCTTACCCGTGCCGCTGGGGCCGGCGAAGAGGACACTGATGCCGAGGCCGCGCGAACTGCGGTCGGCGAAGCCCCAGCTTTCGTAGACGCGGGTGCGCTGGCGAACATGCAGGGAGATATTCCTCATCTGCTCACGCTCTTTTTCGGGCAGCACAAGGTCGTCCCAGGTGGCTGCCGACTCGATGCGCTGCGCGAGGCCCTCCAGGCGCGGACGTGCTTCGATGCGGCAGGCGTCCCAGAGGACGGACGCGAGGGAGCGTTCGGGTTGGGCTCCATTGGAATGCTGTGCCGCCGAACGGATGGCTACGGGCGAGAGGTTGAACTGGGCGACGAGCGTGTCGATCAGGGGGTCGATCACGGGGTCGTTGGTTGCGGCGTCCGCTGGTTGCAACGATGTTCGCCAGAGCTCGGCCTGCTCCGCGCGTGTAGGCCTGGAGGTAGCGAAGACCACGCGCGGTCGGCTAAGCGTGGACTGTGGCTGTCGCGAGGAGAGGATGAGCGGAGCGTGAAGAGACTCGAGGAGGAGCGAGATCGTCGCCGAAGCTGTGTCGGCAGTGGACAGGTCGTCCAATTCGAGCAGGAGAGCAGATTCGCTGAGGATGGCTTCGCGCTCCCAGAGGCGAAGAAAGAGACTCGTCTCGGCGCTCGATGTCTGCAGGAGACTGCGCAGCGAGAGCACATGGAGGCGAAGGTTGACGGCTGCGGCTGCGCGGGCTGCGATGGCGCGGTTGGCGTCGGGCTCGGTGCCGCATAGCTCGATGAGTGGCAGTTGCTGTGCTGCGGACGATGCGGTCGCGTGGCGCGAGGCGTCGGCCCAGACAGCCGCTACCTGGCCGGCGACGTCGGCGTAGGACGATGGCAGCGTCTCCGGCGGAGGTACGGGGTGAGCGAGGTGGTGGAGGCGTTCGTCGATGCCGGAGATGCCGGCAAGGAAGTGCAGGATGCGCTCGTTGGGACGGAAGGCGGAGGTGATGAGGGTGTCGGCGGGAAGCAAGTCGATGAGCTGCCAACGCCGCAGAGCTCGCGCGGGTGAAAGTGCGCTCCAATGGGCTTCGGGCAGAACAGTGAGGGCGAGTTGAAGCGTGGGTAAGGGACGGCGGCTGGTGTCGAGCGAAGCGAAGTGCGCGGCAAGCTGGGAATCCATCTCTGCGCCCGCGGCAAGAAGCAAGACGCCGCGCTCAAAGGCGGAGAGATCGAAGGCGGAGCAAAGTTGCTCGAGGGCGGGAGGCTGCGAAAACATCCAGATGCCAGGATCGAGAAGAGCGTCTTCAACATGCTCGGGGGCATTCGCGCCGCCGTCCAACGTGGCTTTGAGATGGATGCGGAGTGCGGAGAGGGCTGCGACGAGGTAGCGCTGGTTCGCCTCA
>DATCDL010000227.1:0-19397 GCA_036510715.1 Acidobacteriaceae bacterium | reverse complement strand
TCAACCCGCTGCTCGGCGCGATTATAGGTAAACCGAACTTCGACGACCTCGTGGGGCATGTCCACGGCGGCGTGATCAAGTACGGGACATTTCTGACCGCGATTGTGAACTTCCTCCTGATAGCTGCGGTGGTCTATTTTTTCCTCGTGCTTCCCGCGCAGTACCTCATGAAGAAGTTCAATCCTCCGGCAGTCGAGCTGCCTGTAACGAAGCCGTGTCCGCAATGCCTCGGCGATATTCCGATCGCTGCGACTCGCTGCAAGTTTTGCACCCAGCCGGTTTAGCTTACCGCGCCCAGGACGGCGGACTTCGCGTACACTCCTAACAATTCCTTAGGAGAATACTTTCATGCGTCGATCCACCGCCTGGGCCGCGTCGCTTCTCGTCCTTCCCTTCATCGCCTTCGCACAAACTCCCAGTTCGCAGGTCTTCGGCTACAGCAATTTTGCGCAACAGGCCAAGTGGGACAAGACGTTTCTCGCGATCCCGGACGCGAAGCTCGCCGGGGAAGAACTGAAGACTCTCACCGCGGATCCGCACTGGGCGAGTTCGCCCGAGGACCACAAGACGGCGCTGTACGTGGCTGAAAAGTTCAAGGCCGCAGGTCTGCACACAGAGATTCAGGAATTTCGTGTTTGGCTGAACAAGCCGGCGAAGATCGAAATTGAGGCGTTCGACGCGAGCGGGAAAAAGCTGATGTCCGGGCCCACACCCGAGCACGTTGACCCGAAGGCCTACGGCGGCGACCCCTTCCAGAACGACCCGCGCATCCTGCCAGCTTTCAATGGTTCCTCGGCATCGGGCGACGTCACCGCCGATGCGGTGTACGCGAACTACGGCACACTCGAGGACTTCAAGAAGCTTGCTTCGCTGGGCATCAGCGTCAAAGGCAAGATCGTGATCGTGCGCTATGGCGAGAATTTCCGCGGCGTGAAGGCGTATATAGCGCAGCAGTATGGCGCGGCGGGAGTCTTGATCTATTCCGACCCGGCAGATGATGGGTATGCAAAGGGCGACATGTATCCTCGCGGGCCCTATCGCCCGGCGTCGGGTGTACAGCGCGGAAGTGTGCAGTTTCTCCCGATCTATGCGGGCGATCCAGAGACGCCAGGCATTGCGGCAACGCCAGATCTGCCAGACTCTCAGCGCACCACCGATCCGACGAAGATGAATCAGCCGTCGATTCCGGTGAACCCGCTTTCCTATCTCGATGCGTCGCCGATTCTTGAAGCGATGGATGGACCGGAGACGCCACGCGCTTGGCAGGGTGCGCTTCCCTTCACGTACCACCTGGGCGGAACGGGAGCCGTGAAGGTCCACATGGACCTGGTGCAGGACTACAAGCTGCGGACGATCTGGGACGTGGTCGGCACGATCGATGGCACCGATCCGGATCAGAAGGAAGATTGGGTTGTTGCTGGAAATCATCGCGACGCGTGGGTCTTTGGAGCAGTCGATCCGAATAGCGGCACGGCCGCGATGCTTGAGGCAGTGCATGGACTGGGCGACCTGTTGAAGCAGGGTTGGAAGCCGAAGCGAAGCATCGTGATTGCGAGCTGGGACGCTGAAGAAGAAGGCTTGATGGGATCGACCGAGTGGGTTGAGATGCATGCAAAGGAACTGACGCATGCAGTGGCGTACTTCAACACGGACGTCGGCGTTGCGGGGCCGAACTTTGATGCGTCGGCAGTGCCGTCGCTACAGGAGTTTGTGCGCGAGGTAACGCGGGAGGTGCCGAGCCCGAAGGGGGGCACGGTCTATGAACAGTGGAAGCTGTCGCAAGAGACGACGCCGCGCCATCGCGGTGCAGCCGAGCATGTGGTGAGCGACTCTGTCCGGGTGGGGGATCTCGGTTCGGGATCGGACTTTACGCCGTTCATCCAGCATCTCGGCGTGCCTTCGACCGATGTCGGTTCCGGTGGACCGTATGGCGTGTACCACTCGGTCTTCGACAACTACAACTGGTTCATCAAATTTGCGGACCCGACGTTTGTGTATGAGCAGCAGATGGCGCGGGTGTTTGGGCTCGAGATACTGCACATGGCCGACGCCAATGTGCTTCCGTACGACTACCGGCTGTATGGCAAAGACGTGGTGGGCTATGTTGCCGGCGCGCAGAAGCGCGCCACGACGGCGAAGATGAAGGTGGACTTCGGTGCAGCCAGCGCCGCGGCAAGCCGCTTCGCGGCGGCTGGAGAGAGCGTGTACAAGCTGCAATCCTCGGTTGTTGCAGGCGCGGATGAGGCGAAGCTGAATGCGGCACTGCGCGACGCGGAGACTGCGTTGCTGCTCGAGTCGGGCTTGCCGCATCGGCCATGGTACAAACACTCCATTTACGACCCGGGCGAATATACAGGCTATGCGGCGGTGGTGATTCCGGGCGTGAACGAGGGCATCGATGCAGACGATAGCGGGCGTACGCAGGGACAACTGGATGCACTGGCGGCGGCGTTGAATCGGTCGGCGGCGATCCTGGAGGGGGCGGCGAAGTAGCTTACGAAGTTGCGGTTCAGGAGTCCTATGGGCAGGGTCATTCTGTACTCTAGGAGTTGAATGAGCGCAAAGATTCCCAAGACGGAGTCGGAGCCAGGTGGACCGCTGGTGAGCGGCCAACCTGTGTTGGTCCGCTGGGTTGCGGCGTCGATCGTGCTGCACCTCTCTGTGCTGGGTGCGCTGCTATTCACGATGCCGCCACAACTGATGCCCGTGGAGATGCCGGGTGACCAGACCGGGCATCTCTTGTCGCTCACGTACTCGCCTGGCAACGGCGCACCGGCACCAACCCTGCAGGCTAAGAAGCTGCCTGCTGAAAAAGCGATCAACACGCGCACTCTGACGGCACCAACCCCGGCAGTGGCAGCACCGGCTCCGGTGGTTGCAGCGACTAGTACCAATGCGGCGACAGGCGATGATGCGCTCGGCGATGGGGATACTACGCTGGCGCTCGTCGTGGTGCATCCACCGCCGCAGCCAGACCTGACGCAACTTCCTGCAGGTACTCGCGGCGATGTGGTGGTGGATGTTGTGATCGATAAGACCGGACGGATCGCTAAGTTTACGATGACCCGCGGTCTTGGGCATGGTGTGGATGAGACGGTGCTGGCTACGATCCGGCAATGGACGTTCCAACCCGCCACGCGCAATGGTGTGCCGGTGGCCAGCGAGCAGGAACTGCTGTTTCACTACGAACGCGGCTAGCTTTTCCAACAAAGAACGAGGGTGAGGCCGGAGCCTCACCCTTGTTGTGCTTCTGAACCCGTTAGCTGCGCAGCGCCATCTGCTCGGTGACGATCTGCGTGAGGTCGGCTTTCTTGAGACCGTGGACTTCTTCGTTGAATTTATCGACCTTGCTCGACCAGTTCATGGAGCAGAACTTGGGACCGCACATGGAGCAGAACGCTGCCTCCTTGTAGTAGTCGTCAGGCAGGGTTTCGTCGTGCATGGAGCGGGCCGTTTCGGGGTCGAGCGAGAGCGCGAACTGCTTGTCCCAGTCGAAGGTGTAGCGAGCGTACGAGATGGCGTCGTCGCGGTCTCTCGCACCCGGACGGTGCCGGGCAATATCTGCAGCATGGGCGGCGATCTTGTACGCGATGATGCCGTCCTTGACGTCCTTCTCGTTGGGCAGCCCGAGGTGTTCCTTCGGAGTCACGTAGCAGAGCATTGCAGCGCCGTGCCAGCCGATCATCGCTGCGCCGATAGCCGAGGTGATGTGGTCGTAACCGGGGGCGATGTCGGTGACGAGCGGCCCGAGAACGTAGAACGGCGCGCCGTCGCAGAGCTCGACTTCCTTGTCGACCTGCTCCTTGATCTTGTCCATCGGCACGTGGCCGGGGCCTTCGATCATGACCTGCACGTCATCCTTCCAGGCCTGGCGGGTGAGCTCGCCGAGGGTCTTGAGTTCGGCAAACTGCGCTTCGTCAGAGGCGTCCGCGACCGAGCCTGGACGAAGGCCGTCGCCGAGCGAGTAGCTGACGTCATACTTCGCCATGACCTTGGTGATGCGGTCGAAGTTTTCGTAGAGGAAATTCTGCTTGTGGTGCGCGGTCATCCACTGGGCGAGAATCGCTCCGCCGCGGCTGACGATTCCGGTGATGCGCTTCGACACCATGGGAATGAATTGCACCAGCACGCCCGCATGGATCGTGAAATAGTCCACACCCTGCTGCGCCTGCTCCTCGATGACCTCGAGGTAGAGGTCGATGTTCAGGTCCTCAACGCGTTTCACACGGGAGAGCGCCTCGTAGAGCGGCACCGTGCCGATGGGCACCGGTGAGTGGCGGATGATGGCCTCGCGGATCATGGGAATATCTCCACCGGTAGACAGATCCATGACCGTGTCGGCACCGAAGTGCACCGCTGTATGCAGCTTGCGCAGCTCTTCGTCGACGTTGGATGAGAGCGCGGAGTTGCCGATGTTGGCGTTGATCTTGCAGAGCGATTCGACGCCAATTGCCATGGGCTCGAGTTCGATGTGGTTGATGTTCGCCGGGATAATCATCGTGCCCTTGGCGATTTCGGAGCGCACGAGTTCCGCGGAGATTTTCTCCTTGTGCGCGACGTAGGCCATCTCTTCGGTGATTTTGCCGAGGCGGGCGAAGTGCATCTGGCTCATGTTCCAGTCGCCGGTACGCGCGGCCTCGGCCTTGCGGCTAACGATCCATTCTTTACGCGGTTGCGGAACGGAGTAGTCGTTGGTGTGCGCGTGGCTGTTGCCGTTGCCATTGGTGCTCATAGTTCAAAATCCCCCGGGGAGGCGGCGCGCGGTTATCGCATGGCGCTCAGACCCCTCTGTTATCGAATCAGTATACGCCGCCGCGCAGGCCGCCGAAGCACCTGGCGAAGGCGCGAAGCGGCTCAGCATGATCCGGCGCTGCGCCCTGCTGGGGCTGCGCTACTGCCGGTAGTTTTTGTAAGTGATCCCAAAGAGCGTGCGCCGGGTAGTGAACTTTACATAGGCGTCGCCATTGGGCGCTACCGTGGTGAGGATGGTGCTGTGGGTGGGGAGAATGTAGGTGACTGCGCCAACCTGCACAGGCTCGTAGTCCACGCGGATGTCTTCCTGCGAGACGAAGTCGGTCTTCTTCGGGTCCGCCCTGGTAATAAGACGCACGATGATTCCGGACTTTGCATCGATGTAAAGTTCCCCGTGATACCCGGCCGCGGCCTTATAGGGGTCGAACGTGGTGAGCGTGCCTGAGCTTGGAGTCAACTCCATGCCGCTGCCAATGTGTTCCATACTAGGGAAGCAGCAGTAGTTGATCTTGTAGGGAGACTGCTTCTTCGGAATAGCAAAGGCAAATACTGCGACCTCGCGGCCGTCGATCAACTGCCAGCGCACCCATGCTGGCTGCGACTTGGCGACGTTGGCGAGGACCGTGAGCAGTGGCAGCCCGGGCGTGCCCTGCGAAACCTGCCCGAGAGCTCCGCCGGGGTCCTTCTGCTTCAGGTTTGCGGGCGATTGCTCGACACCAGATTGAATGACGACAGGGGTGGTTTGGTTGGCGATCAGGACCAGGTCGACCCTCTCCCTGGGCTCAGAGTACGCTCCATCGCCGATGCCTGCGCCGATCCCGTTGCCCGATGTGTTCTTGATGTAGGCAAGGCCGTTCTGGAAGCGCAAGGATTCTTTGTCTGCAGTGAACGCTGGCAGTTGAGTAAAGGTCTGCGTTGCAAGCGCGGTTGCTCGCTGCAGAAGCTCAGCCTGGGCGGCGGGGTCGAGAGGAGGCGCCGTTGGGAGATCCGATGGGGGAGGAGGAAGCTGCGAGCTTTCGACGGAGAGGCGCAGCAGCTGTTGCGCGGTCTGGGGCCCGGGATTGTCATGTAACAGCGCTGCGATGGCGGCCGGGGTCAGCTGCTCGGTCAGTTCCACGTCCGCGAGGCGATTGGCGATCTCAGCATCGGATTTGTGATCGGTAGCCAGGCCGGCGACAGTCTGGTTGAGTTCGGCTACGGACATCGTTTTGGCCGCCAGCGCAGAGGAGGAAAGAAGGGCAACGCAAAGGTACAGAATGATTTTCCGCATGGCAGATGGTCCTCTCGCAGTCATGGAAGCGGCTGGCCCTCAATCGCGCACAAGTGTAGCGATGGAGGACTCCGTTGACAATGCGAGGGCAGTTGCGGCTGCCACGGAGCGCGCGGCGTCACCTGATATTGAGTTTGCTATGCAGGTCCCTTGATAGAGTTAATGTGTGAACAGCACCTCTTCCTCTTCCCCTTCCGTCATGCAGCCTCTACCACTTGGATTTCGCTGGTCCGCGGTGAAGGCGGGCATCAAGGCCAGCGGTAAACCTGACGTCGCGCTGGCGGTCTGCGATGGCGGAGCCACTGCCGCCGCCATGTTCACCAGCAACCAGGTTGTCGCGGCTCCGGTGACGGTTGGGCGCAGGCATTTGACCCTGACAGGAGGTCGCGTCACGGCGGTGTTGGTGAACGCGGGAAACGCAAACTGCGCCACCGGCGAGGCGGGCATCGACGCCTGCCGCAAGAGTTGCATCGCCATCGCAGAGGCCTTCGGATGTGTATTTGATGAGATTTTCCCATCGTCGACGGGGATCATCGGCGTCCCTCTGCCGGTGGAAAAGCTTATTTCCGCGGTTCCAGCGGCAAAAGCTGCGCTGGGAGACAAGCCGGAGGACGCTGAAGCCTTTGCCACCGCCATCCTGACCACCGATACCAGGCTGAAGGTCGCGCAGGAGAGTTTCGAGATCGACGGGAAGACCGTCAACCTGTTCGGCTGCGCGAAGGGTGCGGGCATGATCGGGCCGCAGCTGGTGCCCCATGCGACGATGCTGGTCTACCTCTTTACTGATCTGGGGGCATGCTCGGAGCATCTCAGCGGCATGCTGGCAGCGGCGATGGAAGGCAGCTTCAACAGCATCTCGATTGACGGCGACATGTCTACCAACGACACGGTTCTGCTGCTGGCGAGCGGCAAAAGCGGCGTGGCGGCAGAGGGCCACGCGGTGGCCGCGTTCGAATCTGCCCTGCAGCGCGTCTGCGATTCGCTTGCCCATGCGATTGTCGATGACGGCGAAGGCGTCACGCACGTCGTTACGCTGGAGATTTCCGGGGCTCCTTCGGACGAGGACGCCAGTGCCATTGCACGAACCATTGCGACCTCTCCGCTGTGCAAGACCGCGTGGTCCAGCGCCGATCCGAACTGGGGACGGCTGCTCGCAGCTGCCGGGCGGGCGGGGGTCGCCTTCGATCCCGCACAGGTCCTGATCACCATCGCCGGGCTTCCGGTCTTTGCCTACGGCGTGCGCTCTGCGGACTTCGATGAGGCTGCAACGCATGAAGCGATGGGTGAACGCGAGTACACCATCATGATCCACATAGGGAACGGCGCTGGGCGGGCACATTTCATCACCTGCGACCTGACCCACGAGTACGTCACGATCAATGCGGATTATTCGACGTAATCAATCAAAATGGGTGGCCGCTGTGCAGATGTGCCTCCAGCGAATTATCGTAGAAAGGTATACCTGCGCGCATACGACGGGCCAGGCATGGAGGCTAGCACATGGCAATTCAGGTGGATGACGCGGTCAAGCACGATTTAACCGCCGAGGTGGCGGAATGGATTGAGGCCTTCGATCAGATTTTCGCGCACGATTGGGAACAGGGCGCGGCCGTGCTGTCGGCGCTACGCACGCGGGCTCGTGAGGCTGGCGTGCCGGCTACGGGGGACGTCACCACGCCCTACCAAAATACGATTCCCAGGTACGACGAAGTTCCCTACCCCGGCGACCGCAAGATGGAGCGGCGGGTAGAGGCTCTGATTCGCTGGAACGCCATGGCGATGGTGCACAGGCAGAACAAGAAGGACGCTGGCATCGGCGGACATATCTCGACGTACTCCTCGCTCGCCACCCTGCTTGAAGTCGGGTTCAATCACTTCTTCCATGGGAAGTATCCCAGCGCGAAGGGCGACCAGCCGGGCGACTTTATTTACTTCCAGGGACATGCATCGCCGGGTGTGTACTCGCGTGCGTTTCTTGAGGGCCGCTTCGACGAAGCGCGACTGAAGAACTTCCGCCATGAACTGCGCGGAGAGCCTGGCCTGTCCAGCTATCCGCACCCCTGGCTGATGAAGGACTTCTGGCAGTTCCCGACGGTGTCGATGGGGATTGGGCCACTGAATGCGATCTATCAGGCTCGCTTCATGAAGTACCTTGAGAACCGCGGACTGATCGAAAAAACCGACCGCAAAATCTGGGCGTTTGTCGGCGACGGCGAGACAGATGAGGTCGACACGCTGGGGGCGATTTCGCTGGGTTCGCGCGAGCATCTCGATAATTTGATCTTCGTGGTGAACTGCAACCTGCAGCGGCTCGACGGGCCGGTGCGAGGCAACAAGCGCATCATCGACGAGCTCGAAGCTACGTTCCGCGGCGCTGGATGGAATGTCATCAAGGTGATCTGGGGGGCGGATTGGGATGAACTCTTCGAGCGCGATCACCAGGGAATTTTGTTGAAGCGCATGGAAGAGTGCGTGGATGGCGACTTCCAGGCGTACAAGGCTAAGGGCGGCGCGTATCTGCGAGAGCATTTCTTCGGCAAGTATCCAGAGCTGCTCGAGATGGTGAAGGACAAGACCGACGACCAGATCATCCGGTTACACCGCGGCGGGCACGATCCGGCGAAGATTTATAACGCGTACAAGCGAGCGCTGGAGCACAAGGGCGGACCGACGGTGATCCTGGCAAAGACCGTCAAGGGTTACGGCCTCGGTTCGGCGCAGGCTCGCAACGCCACGCACTCTGAGAAGAAGCTGAGCGATGAGTCGATGGTGGAGTTCGTGCACACTTTCGACATTCCGCTCCCTGACGGCGCGGTCAAGGAAGCAGCGTTTTACCGGCCCGATCCGAGCGATCCTGCGATGCAGTACATGCAGGCGCGACGCCAGGAACTGGGCGGCTATCTGCCGATCCGCGAGGTGCCGGAGCCGGACTTCGCCGCCCCGAAGCTGGAGTTTTTCAAGGAGTGGCTGGCAGGCTCCAGGGGGCGTTCGGTGTCGACAACCCTGGGCTTCGTCAGCATGCTGCGCGGATTGCTCAAAGAACCGAAGATCGGCAAGCTGATCGTGCCGATTGTGCCGGATGAGGGCCGCACGTTTGGCCTGGAATCGGCGATCAAGCAGGTTGGAATCTATGCGCCTGAGGGTCAGAAATACACGCCGCACGACTCCGACATGCTGCTGAGTTATCGTGAGGAAAAGAGCGGGCAGATTCTCGAGGAAGGCATCACCGAGGCGGGCGCCATGGCCAGCTTCACCGCGGCGGGCACAGCGTATTCAAACTACAAGATTCCGATGGTGCCATTCTTCATGTACTACTCGATGTTCGGGTTCCAGCGCGTCGGGGACATGGCATGGGCGTTTGCGGACGCACGCGGCAAGGGCTTCATGATGGGGGGAACCGCTGGACGCACGACGATGCTCGGCGAGGGTCTTCAGCATCAGGACGGACACTCGCCGGTGCTTTCGGGAACGATCCCGACCAGCCTCACGTATGACCCGGCTTTCGTATTTGAGCTGGCCGTGATCGTGCAGGATGGACTGCGCCGAATGTATGAGGACGGCGAAGACCACTTCTACTACATCACGATGTACAACGAGGATTACGCGATGCCCGCGATGCCCGAAGGGGAGGGCGTGCGCGAGGGCATTCTCCGCGGCGTCTACAAGTTCAAAGCAGCGGAGAAGGGACCGGCGAAGGCACAACTCTTTGGCAGCGGCCCGATCCTGAATGAGGCGCTGCGTGCCCAGCAAATGCTCGCTGAAAAATACAACATTGCGACCGATGTCTGGAGCGTCACGAGCTACAACGAGCTGCGGCGCGACTGCCTGGATTGCGAGCGCTGGAACCGGCTTCATCCGACGGCGAAGGAGCATTCACCATTTCTGGTGGAGGCGCTGGCGGGTACTGCTGGACCGATCATCGCGGCGAGCGATTACATGAAGTCGCTGCCCGATTCGCTGGCACCGTGGCTGGGCGCACGTCTGCTCTCGCTCGGCACGGATGGCTTTGGCCGCTCGGATAATCGCGAGCATCTGCGCCGGCACTTCGAGGTCGACGCCGAGTCGATCGTCGCTGCAACGCTTTCGAAGCTATCCCGCGAAGGCGTCGTGAAGCCGAAGGTTGCGGAACAGGCCTTCGCCGAACTGGGACTCTCCACCGAGGGCATCGGCGCGGCTAAGTCCTAAGCAGATTTCCGGTCTGTCGCGCACTGATCGCGCGGCTGGCCGGAGTGGTTCTAACGTCAACGTTTATCGTGCTCGAGAGGTCTTCCTGCTTGTCTGAGAATCCGCTGCTCCCCCATCGCCAGCTACGCGAACTGCACGCCCTGATGCTGCGCTGTCGCGAGCTTGAGCGTAAAGACAGGTCCCGCAGCTCTGCACGCGAGGCGTTGCTTGCCGCAACGTCGATCCATCTGCTGGCGGGCGATTTGCTCAGTGCGAACCCAAAGGACCAAACCGCGGGACACCTTGCGCCGGTTGGCAAGAAACCTAGCCACAATAGCAGTCTGATCGCTACGGCTGCGCTCAGCGCGAGGCTTCCCCTGTGCGCCGCCGCGGCGCGAGGTCTTCAGGCCGCAGGAACAGAGGGGCTGGTCCTGGCGTTCACGCAGGCCGGCACCGCTGAACCGGGCTGGCAGGCGGCTCTGGAATGGGCACAGCAGTCTCAGTTGCCGCTGCTTGTGGCGTGCTCCGATGCGACGGGCGGAGCTCCTTCGCGCTCCGGCAGGCGCAGCGAGCCAGCGATTGATTTTGCTGCGATGAGCAAATTTGCCAAGCGGGTAAAACTGCCCGTGCTGACAGTGGATGGCGAGGACGCTGTCGCCGTGTACCGTGTCATGCAGGAGTCCGTGCTGCGGGCGCGATTCGGCGGCGGACCGGCTGTCCTCTGGGCGGTGATGACGCCGCTGAATTCTGTCTCACCTAAACTGAAGCGATCCAGCCAGCCGGTCGCCCGCCTGGAGAGCTATCTGGCGGCACGCGGTATTCTCTTCAGCCGCTGATGCTGTGGCTAAAGGAAACTCTGTTCGGTAGATATTTCTTATCGCTGGCAACCCTTTTCCGCACCCTGAAATTTCTCGACGTTTGCTGCTCGCAGCGGGCAAAGGGACCCGCTTCCCGTTACACTCAGAACATGCTCTTTCCCAGACCCCATGGGCGTTTTGCAAGGTTCCCCTGGACCCCTGCAGCCGTGCTCCTGATTGCGCTCGCCAGCCTGTCTGCGCAGGCCCAGTCCCCGACGCAGCCCGCTGCCCCCGTAACGACACCCGTTCCCCAACAGTCTGAGCCCGCCGTACCAGCAGCAACGACCGTCCAGAAATCAACTCGTCCGGCCGTGCCAGCATACGCACCCAACGGAATTGGACCCCGCGAGGACAACCTCGGCTCCGTCTACATCCCGGTCGACAGCATCGTGTATCCCATGGCATTGCGGCTCTATTCCCTGGGCTATCTGGATACAGCGTTCATCAATATGCGGCCGTGGACGCGGCGCAGCCTGCTGCACATGCTCGAACAATCTTCACCAGCGATCATCGCCAGCGGCAATGATCAGGCCATCGACCTGCTCGCGAAACTGGATGAGTCCATTGCCTCCGAGGGCGCAGAAATCGCAACGCCCGGGGAGCACTTCAACCGTGGGAATGTCTACGGCGTTCAGTCCGTCTACACCAGGATGCTGGAGATCAGCGGGCAGACGCTGCACGACAGTTTCCACCTTGGGCAGACCTTCGCGCAGGACTATGGACGTCCCTACGAGCCTGGCTTCAACAACATCACCGGCTTCTCCACGCTGAACGAATACGGAAGGTTTTCACTCTTCGTTCGCGGCGAGTATCAACATGCTCCGTCGTCGGTCGGCTACTCCACCAGCGACACCGGCAATCCGCTGGCTCCCGGCGGTCTTGCCATGACGCTTTCGAATATCGACGAGATTCCCTACTCTGGCTTCAACCTGAACCAGGCGACCATTCCTGCCGGACAAATTGCCGGGCAGAATCCGTTCCGCCTCGTCAATGCGACGCTGTCCTTTCATGTGCTTGGCCATGAGATTTCGGGCGGAAAGACCGATGCGTGGAATGGCCCGGGCATGGGCAGCGCGATGATCTGGAGTAATAACGCAGAGAACATCTACTCGTTTCGGATCAACCGCGTCGAGCCGCTGGAGGTTCCCCTGCTCTCCCGCGTGCTTGGTCCGCTGCGCTACGACTTCTTTGTGGGTTCGCTCAAAGGCCACACGTATCCGAATTCACCCTATGTCCACTCGGAGATGTTCAGCTTTGCTCCGACGAAGAACTTCCAGTTCGGCTTCTCGCGCTCGGTCATCTGGGGCGGCAAGGGGCATGAGCCGGTGACGATTCACACTTTCCTCCAAAGTTTCTTCTCCTTCAGCGATACCACAGGTTCTGAGAAGTATTCCGTCAAGGATCCGGGGGCGCGTTTCAGCGCTTTCAACTTCTCCTGGCGGCTTCCGTTTCTCAGCCACCGCGTGACCCTCTACACGGACTCAATCACCCACGATGACGTGTCACCCATCAGTGCCCCACGCCGTGCTGCCTATCGCCCCGGGATTTATATCTCGCAGCTGCCAGGCATCCCGAAGCTCGACTTCCGCATGGAAGGTGTGAGCACGGACTGCTCGACCAACGCTTGCAGGGCAGGCAATCCTGATTACTGGGAGGTCGTCCAGCTCCAGGGCTATACCAACAAGGGCTTCATCATGGGCGACTGGATCGGGCGTGAAGCCATGGGCGGTCAGGCTTGGCTTACCTACCATCTTTCTGCAAACGAGTGGGTGCAGCTGGAATACATGAAGAAAAGGACCCCCACCGACTTTATCCCCGGCGGAACCTCGCAGAATCAATTCAAGATCGACGTCTTGAAGCGGCTGGGGAAGGACCTCGAGCTGAACGCCTGGCTACAGATCGAGCGCTGGAAAGCACCGATCTACATCAACAACCCGAACAACGCCGCGAACTTCAATACTTCCGTGGCCGTTCAGCTGAAGTGGTATCCGAAACTGCACACCCGCGACAACCCGGAGACACCGTAGAGCGCTCCACTGCTGACGAAAGCGCCTGCTAGACGCGGGCCTTTTCACGTTCAACACATGCAGTAAAGTATTCCAGAGTCCGCTCCAGGCCTTCGCGTAGTGCAACCTTGGGGGACCACCCAAGCAGCGTCTGCGCTCGAGTAATATCCGGACGCCTCCGTGTGGGATCGTCCTGCGGAAGGGGTTGGAAGACAATTTCGCTCCCTACTCCAACCAGGGACTGAATTTCTCTGGCGCATTGGAGGATGGTCCATTCATCTGGATTGCCGATGTTGACCGGATCGTGCTCATCACTCTTCGACAGGCGAACGATGCCATCAATCAGGTCGGAACAGTAGCAGAAACTACGAGTCTGGGAGCCGTCTCCGTAGATCGTGAGGGGCTCACCGCGCAAGGCCTGCATCATGAAGTTGGAGATCAGACGTCCATCGTTAGGCTGAAGCCGGGGTCCATAGGTGTTGAAGATCCGCACCAGATGCGTATTGACTCCGTAATAGCGGTGGTAGGCAGCGACCGCCGCTTCTGAGAAACGCTTTGCCTCGTCATACACAGACCGCGGTCCGACAGGATTTACGTTGCCCCAATAGGACTCGATCTGGGGATGGACCTGCGGATCGCCATAGCACTCCGAGGTAGAAGCATGCAGATACCCTGCACCATATTTCTTCGCGATCTCAAGGGTATTGATTGTTCCCGCCGAGCCGACAAGTAACGTCTCAATCCCCAGACGCATGTAGTCGACAGGACTGGCGGGCGACGCGAAGTTGAAAACATAGCTAACCGCGCCGGGATCAAACGCCTGGGTGATGTCGGTCTGCTCAAAATAAAATCGAGGTTCACTCTTCAAGTGAGAAAGGTTGTCGAGGTTGCCGGTGGAGAGGTTATCCACCCCCACGACTTGATGTCCGTCAGCCAGCAGAGCATCGCACAAATGAGAACCTAGAAATCCTGCAGCCCCTGTCACAAGGGCCAACCTTGAAGCCATCTAAAATCCGCCTTTCATCCTAAGCACGCTTGGTAGAACCTGAAACCAGGCAGAGAAATCAAACAGCAAGAGTTGCAGGCTCACGGACGGGAGTAGCCGTGGGTCTTCCAATACTCAGATAGGTGAATCCGTTTTCCGTCATATGCCGGGGATCGTAGAGATTTCGGCCATCGATGATGATGGGGTAACGCATGGCTGCGTGCAGTTGCACCAGATCCATGCGTGCGAACTCCTGCCAATCAGTCAGGATCAGCAACGCGTCCGCATCGTTAGCAGCTTCGATGACTCCTGTGGCGTAGCTCATCTGGCTGGAGGGGGGCAACTCGTGCCGCGCTCGTTTCATCGCAGCAGGATCATAGGCAACGACATTGCACCCCTCGGCGAGAAACATCTCCACCAGGTCGATCGCCGGTGATTCCCGAATGTCGTCAGTATCTCCCTTGAAGGCGAGACCGAGGACAGCAAGGCGTTTGCCGCGCAGGGTCCACAGGGCCGAACGCACCTTGCTCAGGAAGCGTTTCTTTTGATTGATATTGATCTTCTCGACTTCACTCAACAGGCTGAAGTCGACACCCATCTGCTCGGCAACCGAGCGAAATGCAGCAACATCCTTGGGAAAGCATGAACCGCCGTAACCGATGCCGGGTCGCAGAAACTTTGGCCCAATGCGCGAGTCCAGACCGATGCCACGAGCTACCTGCTCCACATTGGCATCGGCAGCTTCGCACAGGTTTGAAACCGCATTGATGAACGATATCTTGAGCGCCAGAAACGCGTTCGATGCGTGCTTGATGATCTCGGCGCTCTTGGTCGAGGTAAGCAGCAGCGGAGGTGGCTTCAGGACGGAGCAACAGCCTGCAATGGAATCCTGGGCGCGGTAGTACTCGCCTTCCGTCAAGGGGGCATAGATCGAACTCAGGAGCGCGGATGCACGCTCGCTGTCAGCTCCGATCACAATCCGGTCCGGGTGGAGAAAGTCTTCGACGGCCGTTCCTTCACGCAGAAACTCCGGGTTCGAGACCACGTCAAAAGCATCGCGGCTGACACCGTTGCGTTCGATCACGCGCCGGATCCATTCGTTGGTATAGACAGGGACGGTGCTCTTCTCAATGATGACCTTGTAGCCATTAATGGAACGAGCGATCTCGCTCGCAACTGCCTCCACGTAGGAGAGGTCGGCGTCACCGGTCTCCGATTGGGGCGTACCCACAGCAACAAAGATGGCCTGGCATTCGCGGGTGGCCTCCCCGAGATCGGTCATGAAACGCACGCGCGTATTGCGATAGCGCTCCAGCAGTTCCGGAAGATGATTTTCGTGGATCAGCGTATCCCCACCCTGGAGCGCCGCCACTTTGCTTTCATCGTTATCCACACAGATAACGGAATGGCCCATCTCAGCGAAGCACATCGCGGCGACCAGGCCTACATAACCCGAGCCGACGACTGCAATTTGAATCGGTTCACTCATTGAATTTGGATTCACCTTTAGCAATACTCTGGAATAAGACTATCGACTTAATTATCGCAGAGGCTTAGTCCGTTTAGTCCATTTTGAGCAAGAGATGCCATGTATTGCGCAACTGGCTATCATCCAGCGAAGCAGGTTTGCCGAAGGGCAATGTTCGCGTAGACTAGACTCTAATGAGTCCCGTTCCATTTGAGAATTCGCCAGCGGACGCTGATACTCCTGCGGCACCCGTAGTAGTATCCACCCAAACGGCTGCTGACGCGACCCTGTCGGAAGCCTGGGTTACCATCCGTGCCCGCAAGAAGCTGATCCTTGCGATCACGGCGCTAGGCTCTATCTACGGCTTTTATCAGGGAGCAACTCAGCCCCGCCTCTACACCGCCTCTGGAACCATCGAGATTCGATCTGGATCGTCGAACGAATATCGTATGGGCAGCAGCGGCATGCAGAGTTCGCCAACGATCCCAACGGAAATGGCGATTCTTAAGAGCGATTCACTTCTGCTGTCAGTCGCTCGTGATCGTAACCTGGCCAACGATCCTGCCTTCATGCCAGCCTCAGGACACTATAGAAATATCGATGACCCATCGGTTCGGATGTCGGTCGTCGGAGCATTGCAACGGGACATATCGGTTGGAGATGTTCCAAAGACTGACATCGTTCGCATCAGTTGCACCACGTCGAAGGCTCAACTCTCGGCCGATATCGTCAACCAACTGGTGCAGGACTACATCACCCACAGCTTCCAGTCCCGTGCCGATGCCACCAGTCGAGTCCAGGATTTTTTCTCGAGAACGCTCGATGGGCTCAAGAAAGAGGTTGAGACGTCGCAAGAGCAGATGCTGGATCTGCAGAAGCAACTCGGGGTGCTTGGCTTCGATCCAAAGGACAACCAGATCACGACGACCTTGGATGAGCTGAACAAGGCTGCCGGGGAAGCGCAAATCGCCCGCATCTCAGCCGAGACGCGTTATCAGGTGCTGTCGAGCATGGATCCAAGCATCCTCGATCAGGCCGGCAGTGCTTATGTGCCCAGCAATGTATCTTCTCTCCGCGGGCAACTGGATACTGCGCGCACCAACCTGGCGCAACTCAACGTCATTTATGGGCCCAACAACCCCAAGGAAAAGGCACTCCAGAGCCAGATTGCCGAGTTGAACAAACAGATTGCCGTAGAGGAAAACCGTATCCTCAGTGAGACCAAGCAGGCTTATCTTGCCGCCCAGGCGCAAGAGAACCAGACAAACTCCGCATTGGATGCCGAGAAAACGACGGCCTACAAGCTGCGCGATGACCTGCTTGAATACACCCTGCGTGAACGCGAGTTTGAATCGAATCGCACGCTTTATGACGGACTGAAACAACGACTGCGTACGGCAGGCGTCGAAGCAGGGCTCGAGTCCACGGAAATTGAGCCGATTGACACCGCCTACGCGCCGCTCTCACCAACCCTTAAACCACGTTCAAATATCTTTGTTCTCGACACGTTTATCATGCTGATTGTCGGTCTCATCCTGGCCTTTGTGTTGGAAAGTCTGGATACGGGCCTGCGCAGCGTCGCTGAGATCGAGAGCGTTTCCGGGCTGCCTTCGCTGGCACTCATTCCACGCGCGCGCCGCAGCGTCTCGGACGAAACGACCTTATCGACTGCAATGCGCAACCTTGGGACACTCTCGAGCCCAAAGTCTCAATTTTCCGAAGCATTCCGGGCACTGCGCACATCGTTGCTGCTATCCGTCGCGGGAGGCGAACCAAAGGTCATTTTGCTGACCAGCGCCACCCCGTCCGAAGGCAAGACCACAGTTTCTATCAATCTCGCGTGCGTTCTTGCGCAGCGTAACGTGCGTGTTCTGATCATCGACGCCGATCTGCGCCGACCGACCGTGCATCACCGCTTTGGTCTGAATGGCAAGGTCGGACTGACTTCCGTGCTGACCGGCAGTGTCAGCCTTGAGGATGCTATCCAGACGGTCCGGGAGATTCCGCAACTGGATGTCCTGGTCAGCGGACCCGTCCCCCCCTTCCCCACCGAGATGCTCGGGTCAGAGACGATGCGCGTGTTGTTGGAGCGCTGCAAGGGAATCTACACGCACATTGTGATGGACTCGCCACCGCTGCTGTCGGTCACAGATAGCGTCGTTCTTGCTCGCGACGCTGACGCCGTTGTGATGATCGTCCGCCATGGTAAATCAAGTAAACACGCCATGCGCCGCGCCCGCGACCTGCTCGTCCGCTCGGGCGCACCGGTCACTGGTATCGTGCTCAACGCCGTCGATCTGAACAGTCCCGAGTACTACGCCTATTACGGTTACTACGGCTACACGGGTTACGCGGCTGCTGGCGTCGACAGTGCTGGATGGGACTCCAAGGCAGGGAGCAAGGAATGGACGCCCAGAGGACCGGACAAGCCTGATCCCGGCAAAGGAGATTCAGAATGATCCGCATGCTCCCTAGCTCCCGTGCGATTCTCCTGGCCCGCGCAATTCGCCTCGCCGGCTTTCTGCCTGCCCTGATCCTGTTGCTGATGGGTTCCACCGGTTCATTTGCGCAGTTCAGTGGGCCCGCGACCTCAAGCACCTCGACCTACAATCAAACCCTCACCGTCACAACCAATCCGGCTATTCTTTATCCAGGCGAGCGGGATGTCGTATTGACCGTAGGGGACATGATTTCCGTCCGCGTTTTCTCCGATACCGAGTATGTGGCAGCTGTCCGCATCAATAACGACGGCACTGTTCTGCTTCCCTTGATTGGGATCGTCCACCTGGAAGGCCTTTCGGTTACCAAGGCTGAGCAACTAATCGCAGAGAAACTCTCCACCGCTGGTATGTACCGAGATCCTCAGGTGATCCTTCAGATCACGGAAGGCCCGAACTCAGTGGTGACCGTCGTTGGCGAAACGCATGCCGTCGTTCCCATCCTGGGGTCACGACGGCTTCTCGACGTACTCTCCACCGCCGGTGGCCTGCCACCTACCGCCAGCCACGTCATTACAATCGACCGTCCCGGGGTCACGGATCCGATCGTGGTCGATCTCGGTACCGACCCGTTGCACAGTTCGCTGGCGAATATCCCGGTCTACCCCGGCGACACAATTGTTGTCTCCCGCATTGGTGTCGTTTATATGCTTGGGGCTTTCGGCAGTAACTCTGGAACCATTCCTCTGAATGCCTACACACCCTTGACCCTAACCGAGGCTACTGCGCTGAGTGGTGGAATTAAGTTCACTGGAAACTTCTCCGATCTGCGCATCATCCGTACGGTCGGCGACCATCGCACCGTCGCGGTATACAACATCAAGAAGGTGCTCAACGGCAAGGTTCCCGATCCAATCCTGGAGCCAAACGATATCGTTTATCTACCACGGGTACCGTTGAAGGAGTTTGTCTCATCTGGCGCATTGGGAACGGTACTAGGGCTTGTCAGCCTGGCCTTGACCATCTCGGTGCTTCATTAATCAGGAGTCCGCAGGTATATGACGGCTTCTGTGCAGTCGACAAGAGATCCAGGCAGCCCCTCACGGGTACGCATCGCGTATCTCGTCAGCCACCCTATTCAGTACCAGGCGCCCCTGCTCCGCCGGATTGCTCTTGAGCCGGACATTGAACTTACTGTTCTTTTTGGCTCTGACTTCTCGGTGCGCGGGTACAAAGACCGAGGATTTGGCGTGGACGTCCTGTGGGATACGCCCCTGCTGGAGGGGTACGCCTCCGAGTTTTTGCGTTCGTGGCGGGATACTGGCGGGGTTTCTCCGACGACCCCGATCAGCCGAGGAATCTATCGCCGCTTGCAGCGCATCGACGGCAGACCAGCCTTCGACGCACTCTGGGTGCACGGCTACGCCAGCGTTAACTCGCTACAGGGTATCCTTGCC
>DATCDL010000226.1:0-5484 GCA_036510715.1 Acidobacteriaceae bacterium | reverse complement strand
GTTGGAGCTGGTGTCGACCTGTGTTCCTCCGTAGGTCGCGGTGGTATCCATGTCGCCGAGGCCGGCGGGCCAGGAGAGTAAGGCTCGGATGGGCGCACCATCCTTGAGGACGACCGTGTCGGCGTGGACGAGGTAGTTGGCACCAAAGGTGAAGGTCTTGGTGACGGAGAGATTGCCGGCCGCATATTTAAACGTGAGGGTCGCGGGGGCTTCGAGGGTTCCCGTGGAGGAAGGAACGTAGAGCGCGGTGGCGAGCTGGGTGTTCAGGCCGTCGTCATAGGTATAGAGGGAGAGCGGGTAGCCATAGAGAGCAGAGGCTCCGCTATGGACGAGGTCGAGTGGATGGCCTTCGGAGTCCTTGTACTTTTTGAGGATCCAGGAGCTGACCTGTCCGCCGCGGTTGGAGAAGGTGATGCGATAGAGCTCGTTTTCGACAACCGTGGTGGCTTCCTCAGCGGCGACGACGGCGGGTGTATTGCCAACGCTCCTGGTCGCACTGGCCGCACTGGCCGCGCTGGTTGCGGCTGGAGGAGTAGAGGTGGAAGTCGCCGGAGGAGCGGCGGGAGCCTCTGTGCTGGTGGGCGGGGCGACGGGCGGGTTGTGCTGGCTGTGCCAGTACTGGAGGCCGAAGATGACGCTGATCATGACAATCATCATGATCAGAAAGGAGCGATTGTCCTGGCTACCGCCGCCGCTACCGCCCTGATTGGGATTACGAAACTCTGGCAAAGGTTTTCCTGCTCTTTCCAAGTCCGGCGCATGCTCGCAGCCAGCTAACTACTAATGGTAAATGGTGAATGCTGCGATTGCGTTACGGCGGGTTGCGTTATCGAAGGCCATAAACAGGGCTATGGGACGGGATCGTGGCCGCCGGAGGTGAAGGGGTGGCAGCGGGCGATGCGGCGGACTGCGAGCCAACTGCCACGCAGCCAGCCGTGACGGACAACTGCGACGTAGGCGTATTCGCTGCAGGTAGGGAGGTATTTGCATTGCGTGACGGCGAAGACGTGGAGGAGGGGAGAAAGGACTCGTTTGTGCAGCGCGAGCAGAGCAGAGGCGATGCGTTCGCGGCGCGGGTTGGCGGGGAGGTCGCTCATGGTTGGGGAGGAGCGGGGAGGATGGAGGCTGCGTTGCGCGCAGGCTTGGCTGTAGCGCGGTCGCAGGCGGCCTGCACGCTGCGGAAGATGGTGGTGACCTCTCGCTGGAGCTGGGCGAAGTCGAGATCGATGACGGAGCGGCGGGGATGCAGGACGACGTCGACGGGTGAGGTGAGGAGAGGGAGGGCGGCGCGGACGGCCTCGCGGAGGCGGCGCTTGATGCGGTTACGGTCGACTGCCTTGCCGAGGGCCTTGGGAACAGTGAGGCCGATGCGGGGGCCGGGAGTATCGGACCGACGGTCGGTGGGGCGCAGCGCGTGGAAGTAGGCGAGCTGCTTGCCGAACTGCTTGCGGCTGGCTTTGTAGACGAGCTGGTAGTCGGCGTGTTTGCGCAGGCGATGGGTGGTGGAGGGGGTCATGAGGGAAGAGCTGCGAACACAGAAACGCGTGCTGGACACAAAAACGCGGGCCGGACACAAAAACGCGCTCAGGGGGGAGTACTCCCGTGAGCGCGCTGGTTGGAACCAAAGCGAAGAAGCGCGATTAGTCGCGGAAGCCGGCGGAGACGGCGATCTTGTGGCGACCCTTGGCGCGGCGGCGGTTGAGGACGGCGGCTCCGGCCTTGGAGGCCATGCGAACGAGAAAGCCGTGAACCTTGCTACGGCGGCGACGGTTAGGTTGGAAGGTGCGCTTGGGCATCGTGTTTGTCCTGTCTCAAATGTTGTGTGCTGGCCTTATGCCGGTGTCGCCTGAAAAGCGGCGAGTTGTCAGGCTGAGGGCACTGGAGCGGCCATTAAGGTCCACTCGACAGCAAGTCTTGAGTATATCCGACTTGAGGAAAACAGGCAACGAAATAGCATCTATGTCGGGTGGGGACTGCTCGAGGAATCCGTTTACCGGATGTGTTCACGGTTTTTTCACAAAGGTTGGTGCAACTGAAAAAAAGTTTCGCGATTTGGCAGAATTGGCTTGGTAGGGAGGCCCTGTTCACATGCTAGTATCGATTCCGTTCCGTGATGTGTGAATCTCTCGCGGCAAAATTTCCGAAGGGCCAACCGTACTGCTTCACTCCTCCAACGCGCAGAACGGCGTTGGACTTCAAGAGCATTCAAAGAGGAGCCGGCTTCGCGAGTGGATCGCGGGGAATGGTCGTCTTTTGCATCTTTTTTGATTGCAGCTGATGCCGAACTCTCTACCGTGGACCACTTTATGAAAGTAAGGAAGACATAGACGATGTCATTTGTTCCAGTTCCGGCCGCAGTACTGAACCAGTGGGTTCGTATTCTTGGAGCGCTTGAGAAGAAGATCAACCGCCAAAGTTTTGAGACATGGCTGAAGCCGACGCGCTACTCGCATGTGAGTGAACGGACGCTGCATGTAAGGATTCCTTCAGAGGAGTTTCAGCATATCGGCGATCGGTATGGCGACTTGATCGGCGAGGCGATCGAGAATCTTGGCCTGGAGATCGACCAGGTTGTGTTTCAGGTGCCTCCGCAGGAAGCTCCTGTGCGGGTGCGCGAGGATGGTGGATTCGCTCCGCAGCCGAGCCACAGCCTGAATGCTCCGCGGCGTGGCAATGGTGGGCCGATGCCAGCGGGACCCGAGCAGTCTCGCTTTGATTGGAACACCGCGGCGCAACTGAATCCGCGCTATCAATTTGATTCGTTTGTAATCGGCAGCGGCAACCAGTTTGCGCAGGCCGCTGCGCAGGCGGTGGCGGAACGGCCGTCGAAGGCCTACAACCCGCTGTTTGTTTACGGCGGCGTGGGGCTGGGCAAGACGCATTTGCTGCAGGCGATTGGACACCTGGTGAAGGCTCGCAATGCGGCAGCGGCGGTGTGCTACGTGTCAGGTGAAAAGTTTACCAACGAGATGATCAACTCGGTGCGTTATGACAAGATGACCGGGTTTCGCGACAAGTATCGCAAGGTGGATGTGCTGCTGATCGACGACATTCAGTTTCTTGCAGGCAAGGAGCGCACGCAGGAAGAGTTCTTCCACACGTTTAATGCGCTGCATGAGGAGAACAAGCAGATCGTGGTGGCGAGCGATCGGCCTCCGAAGGAGTTGAACGACTTCGAGGATCGCTTGCGGTCGCGCTTTGAGTGGGGCCTGGTGGTGGATATTCAGCCACCGGATCTGGAGACGAAGGTTGCGATTCTGCAGCGCAAGGCGGAGCAGGAACAAACCGTGCTTCCGACCGACGTGGCATTGTTTATCGCCGGCAACGTGCGGACCAATGTGCGCGAGCTTGAGGGTGCGCTGGTGCGGTTGATTGCATGGTGCAGCCTGCATGGTGTGGAGATTACGTTGCCGACTGCACAACAGTGCCTGAAGCAGTTCATCGACACGCAGGTGCGCAAGATTACGATTGAGGCGATTCAGCGAGCGGTTGCGGAGAGCTTTGGGATGCGCGTCGCGGAGTTGAAGCAGAAGAACAACTCGCGGCAGATCGTGGTTCCTCGGCAGATCGCGATGTACCTGGCGAAACAGTTGACCGAGGCTAGTCTGCCGGAGATTGGGAGGCAGTTCGGAGGCAAACACCATACAACGGTGATGCACTCGATCTCCAAGATCGACGAGCAGCGCAGGAACGATAAGGACCTGAACCGTACAGTGAACAAGCTGATGGAGACGCTGGGGTAAAGGCAGAGTGTAGGGGATAGAGTGTAGAGGATAGAGAAGTGCGAAGGCCGCCAGGGATGGTGGCCTTTGCTTTGTGTGCGGCAGGGGATGCGCTGGGTCAGGCGTCGAGGAACTGTTGCCATTGGTCGGATTCGGCGAGGGCTTTGAGGCGGGCGAAGCGTTGGCGGCAGAGGCTGCGGATGTGGGGGGCGATCAGGTACTTTGCCGCGGCGCGACCGAGGGGGCCGAAGGGGAGGGAGAAGCGGACTTCGTCCTCGAGTTCGGTGATGGGTGCTCCGGTGACGGGGTCGGTGGATTCGTAGAAGTGGTGGTCGTGCTGGAAGAAGGCGAAGCGGCCGCGCTCCTGGGTGTCCTGGAAGAAGGCTTCCTTGGAGATCTCGTGGTGGTCGACGCGGAGGAAGTGGGTGTGGGGTGGAATGAATTCGGTGATGAGGGTGTGGTGGGTGGTGGGGAGGCCGAACTTCCAGCCTCGCCAGACGACGCGGCTGTTGGCGGTGATGTGACCGGAGGTGATGCCGCCTTCGACTCCGGTGTCGACGAGGTTCATGCCGAGGGTTTCTTTGACGAGCTCGACGCGCGTGGAGAGAGCGAAGACGCGCTCGATTGGAGCGTGGATGACGGCGGATTCGTGGATGGGTTCGCGGGTGAAGACGCGCATAGGTTGCTAGTATGCGCTTGAAGGGCTACCGCTTGCAGCGAGCGGAATGGGAAACTTTGGCGTAGCGCAAAGGAGGCTTGTTGCGTGGAACCAACACGGTGATTGTGTGAAGGGTTGCGCTGCGTTACAGATCCATGGAGTGTTCGGTGATGAGCTTGCGGGTGCGGTCGAGGAAGGCTTCGAGGGTGACGCTGCCTTCGTCGCCTTTGGCGCGGACGCGGACGCTGACCGAGTCGGTGGCGGCTTCCTTGTCTCCGAGGATGAGGATGAAGGGGATTTTCTGCAGGCCGAAGTCGCGGATCTTGGATTGCATCTTGCCGTTGGAGGCGTCGAGTTCTACGCGGAGGCCGGCGGCTTCGAGGCGCTGCTTGACGGTCTCGGCGTAGGCTAGGTGTTTTTCGTTGGAGATGGGGACGAGGCCTAGCTGGATGGGAGCGAGCCAGAGCGGGAAGGCGCCGGCGTAGTGCTCGATGAGGACGCCGAAGAAGCGTTCGACGGAGCCGAAGAGCGCGCGATGGACCATGACGGGCTGGTGGGCTGCGCCGTCTTCGCCGATGTATTCGAGGTCAAAGCGGGCGGGGAGGTTGAAGTCGAACTGGACGGTGCTGAGCTGCCAGAGGCGGCCGAGGACGTCGACTAGTTTGACGTCGATTTTGGGGCCGTAGAAGGCGGCCTCGCCGGGGATTTCGACGAAGGGGATGTTCTTGCGGTTGAGCGCGTGCTTGAGTGAGCCGGTGGCCTGCTGCCAGGCTTCAGCGGTGCCCGAGTAGTCGTCGGGCTTGCTTGGGTCCCAGGTGGAGAGCTCTACTTTGAAGTCCTTGAAGCCGAAGGTGGTGAGGACGGATTGGGCGAACTCGATGCAGGCTACGACTTCGTCTTCGATCTGTTCGGGGGTGCAGAAGATGTGGGCGTCGTCCTGGGTGAAGCCGCGCACGCGGAGCAGGCCGTGCATGGTGCCGGAGCGCTCGTAGCGGTAGACGTTGCCTAGCTCGGCATAGCGCTGCGGTAGGTCGCGGTAGGACTTGGGCGAATTCTTGTAGATGAGGATGTGGCCGGGGCAGTTCATCGGCTTCAACTGATAGT
>DATCDL010000225.1:0-3995 GCA_036510715.1 Acidobacteriaceae bacterium | reverse complement strand
CAACACGGAACTATCCAGAAACAGGCTTCGCGGACCTTTGAGCTCAATCACACTTCCCCCATGCCGACTTCTGGCCCGGATGACTTCCGGTTTGCCCGTTATCCGACAACAATCGCGCGAACTTGCCGTCGGGAGTTGAAGGGCGCTGGAAAAAAACAAGCGGTCCGCCCACCGCAGGGAGAATGGATATCGGCCGTTGCGACCTGCGCCATGCCAGTAGAGAAATAGAGGAAAACACAACTCTCTGAAATCGCAACGGCCAGACTGAACCCAATCACGATGCCCTTGATTACTTGTGCGCTCCTGTTCTTTATCAGAAATTAAAACGATACCCCAGAATCATCTTGGCAATCATGTGGTCAATCGCGCCCGTGAGGCCCACGCCGAGTCCGAAATTGATCTCCCACTGCGGTGCGATGTTTAAATCAATCGCGGGGAAAATCTGGTGCTGTTGCTGCGACGCCACATCGAATCCTGTCACCGGGCCGACTGAGCCGTAATATTCCAGACCTCCCGCGACTTTCGGAGTGAAATCGTAGCTGAACTTGAAGTTTGGCGAAAAGACTACGCCCTGGTTCACGCTCTCGCCGTGGAAAGACCGGTCGAGCGTGGGATTCAAGGACCAGTACCATCGGCCGACTTTTTGGTCCACGATGGGGCGGATTTCCCACGTCCAGGTGTCCACGGAATATCGCCTCCTCTGGTAGCCAATTTCGTTTGAGATGCTCACACCTACAGGCCAGTGCCATTTCTTAGGGACGGCAACGCGCGGGCGGATGTGATCACCCACCCACTGCCAGCTTTGGCCCTCGGTTATGGAAGTGAAGATGTAAAAGCCGCACTCGAACCAATCATTGAAGCCGTGCGTGATCTCGACGGTCTCGTGCTCGGCGTGATTAGTGGGGTAAACACCGTCGACGATTGTCTTCGATCCATCGATCGTGAAGTTGCTATGAAGTTCCACCATAGTGTGTCGGGGATCGACCAGGTCAGACCCGTACACCTGGATTTCGTAATTGTCTTGAGCGCGGCTGAAAGTTGCGGCAAAGATGAGGATTAGAAATACGATCGCGAGCTGTCGGTAGCGCACCGTGCGATCACATTCACGAGATCCCATGAGGAAGATTATCAGCTACAGGCTGAATTCATCGTGGCGAACAAATGACAAGTTGTTCATTTTGCGTCAGGAGGTGCTCTGACGTGCATCAACCTTAGTAGTATGAGGAGGTTGCCGTCATCTTCGTTTGTTCCTATGGTCTGCCGAGCACTGGTCTCCGCTAACTTGTTCGTAGGAGGAGTTGTGGCGATTGGACAGGAACCGTCAGGGCTGCCTGATGCGCCAAGTGCAAGCCAGACTCAGTCGGCTCCATCCAGCGTTGCACAGAGCGTACCGCAGCATGAACCGAGCAAGAATCACATCTTCTGGATAATCCCCAACTATCGCTTGGACGAAAATGCCGCGGAGATCAAACCGTTGACGGTCTGCCGAGAAGATGAAAGTTGCATTGGACGACTCTTTCGATCCTCAGCGTTTCTGGTGGCTGGCATGTTTGGCGGGCTATCGATGGCGCAGAAGCAGTACAGTTCCTTCGGAACGGGAGCGCGGAGTTTGGCAAATATTACGGAGGAGCATTTGCAGACCAAGCAATTGGCAACATCATGAGCGAAGGATTCTTTCCAGTCGCTCTGCACCAGGACCCTCGTTATTTCGTAATGGGCACAGGGGGATTTTGGAAGCGAACTGGATATGCGATGAGCCGGGAAGTTATCACTCGCCGAGATGATGGCCGCAACCACTTCAACACATCCGAGCTGGCCGGAAAATGCTGTGGCCGCAGGCATCTCCAACCTCCACTATCCGGTGGTGAATCGATCATTTGGAAATGCCGCAAACAAGTGGGGACAACAAATAGCCCTGGATACCTTCTTCAATGTGGCAAAAGAGTTCTGGCCCGACGTGCGCAACAAAATGTTTAGGCATTGAGCGCGTGACGCTGACACCTGGTTAACGCTGAGGAGCAATGGAGAGCCGAGAGGACAAAGCTGACCATGCCGCGAAGACCTCCGATCTCTACTGAGACATCGCAAGCGTACGCAACACGTATCGAATTTTGCAGAGTGTTCGCGGAAAACATGGATAGTATGCATTTGCTTTCGTTCTTGCTCACAGCCGACCAAACGAAGGCTGAGGAATGTTTTGTTTCCGGCTTGGAAGACTGCGTCGAGGGAACTTACGTGTTTCGAGACTGGGCGCAATCCTGGGCTCGGCGGACTATTATCCAGAATGCAATTCGCATTTTGGCGCCCAGCAAGAACCACTCGACCGCCGCAGACGTACCGAGTGATGCGGTCAGTTGCAGTTTTGGACGGACACAGGATCCTGATTACGCAATCGCGCGCATTCTCCGGCTTGAACACTTCGAACGTTTTGTCTTCGTCATGTCCGTCCTTGAAAGATACTCAGATCAGGATTGTTCCGTTCTGCTTGGCTGCTCGCGGCAGGATGTTGCGGAGACAAGAATGCGAGCGTTGCTGCATCTCGCGGAGCCAGACAGGCTACGCACCGTGGCTCCGTCCGGGTGCGGCTCCAGCGATCCAGAAGAGGCACGAACGCCAGAAGTGCAGTTGGAGCCGCAGTTTTGAAGACTGTGAACCGAGGCATCCTTAGAAAGATGCCAAGAGCCGTTCTGAAGCAGGCTGTACGAAAAGCAAGATCAACAGATCGGCATCGCTCGTGACGGTCCCGTGCGGTGAATCCTAGGCGACTCAAGTAAGGAACTGTCATGAAAATTCTGCTCTACAACCCCGACAACGGCGTGACTCGCAATTTCATGCCGCACCTCTGGATGTTCTTACTCAAATCACTGACTCCTCCCGGGCATGAAGTGCTGCTGATCGACGGCAACGCTCAGCCGATGGACGAACTTCAGATCGCACAGTACGTTCGAGACGAAAACATCGGACTGGTCGGCATTGGCGCCATGACCCGAATGATCGCCAAGGCGTATCGCATAGCCGATGCCATTCGCGCCACCGGAGTTCCGGTCGTCATGGGTGGTCCTCACGTTACCGAGCTGGCCGACGAGGCTCTCGGTCGCGATGGCGGACCACGCCATGCCGACGCTGTGGCCCTAGGCGAAGCCGATGAAACCTGGCCGCAGATTGTGAACGACACTGCCCGCGGCGTACTCAAAGCCATCTACGCGCCGGTGGATGCAGCCGGGAAAGACAAAAAGCCGTCGCTAAAGGAGTACCCGGTCATTCCTTGGCAATCAATCGATCTTGCTCAATTCAATCTCGTGCCAAGGGCCGTCGCGCCGTTACTCAACCGTGTCGGCACGGGCTGGGGCTCTTTCCGCATTATTCCAGTTGAGTCGGGACGTGGCTGTCCCTACGGCTGCGAGTTCTGCACCGTGACCGGATTCTTTGGTGACTCTATTCGCTTCCGCACCAATGAGAGCGTGGTAAACGAATTGCTACTGTTGAAGGCACGCGCCCGCAGCGAAAGAGGCCAGATTGCCGTCTTCTTTATCGACGACAATTTCGCTATCAATGTTAAGCGTACCAAATCATTGCTCCGCGACATCATCGCTGCCAAAGCCCAGGTCCACTGGGTCGCCCAAATCAGCGCTAACCTCTTGCGTGACGAAGAACTCGTCGACCTAATTGCCGCTTCCGGGGGCAAGTGGATCTTCATCGGGATGGAATCCATTGACCCGACTAATCTCAAAGACGTGAACAAGGGATTCAATAAGCCAGGTGAATATGCGGCTGTGCTCGAACGGCTCGCGCGACGCAACGTCTATGCGATCACATCATTTATCTTCGGTATGGACAACGACACTACCGGCGTGGCCGAGCGCACACTGATGCAAGTCCGAACTTGGCCTCCGGGTTTGCCCATTTTCGGCCTGCTGACGCCCTTGCCCGCAACTCCGCTCTACAAGCGCCTGGAAACCTCGGGACGGCTCACGCGCCCCAAACACTGGCAAGAG
>DATCDL010000224.1:0-5013 GCA_036510715.1 Acidobacteriaceae bacterium | reverse complement strand
CCTGACTTGCGAACGATCCTGAAACTTCAAACGATTTGGCCAGTCGCAATCGCTCAAGTCTACTCTCTTCGCGAAAGACGCTGGGCAGGAAATTCTTGGTAGGGATCAGTTTAAAGAAGCATGCCGTCAGGGGCTAAAGCTCTCGATCATTTTGCTGTCGATTTTGTACGGGCTGAAGCCCGTACCCTTCTAACCGATCTACTACCCGGCTGAGAGGCGACCGAGGCGAGGCGATTATTCTGGAGGGTGACAGAAGGGCCGCAGAAAACGCGAAAGACCGTGCCGCGGAAGGGGCTTCTGCGAGCGATGGTGAAGTGGCTCGCGGCCGGGGTGGTGGCTCTCTGGCTGCTGGGCGCGTTGATGCTTGTAGTGATGAAGTGGATTGATCCGCCGACGACCGCCGTACATATGGAGCGTCGCGTGGAGGCCTGGATTCACGGCAAGCCTTATCACGAGCGCTACAAGTTCATTCCGCTGAGAGAAATTTCGCCGGACATGCAGCACGCGGTGATTGCCGCGGAGGATGCGCGCTTTTACACGCACCATGGATTCGATTGGCAGGCGATTGAGATCGACGCGGAAGTCGATATGGAGGGCGGCCGCATGCGCGGCGCGTCGACGATTACGCAGCAACTGGTGAAGAACCTGTTTTTCGGGACAGGGCGGTCGATTGTGCGCAAGGGCCCGGAGACGACGCTGGTGCCGGTGGCGGAGTTCGTTCTGGGCAAGCCGAGGATTCTGGAGATTTACCTGAACGTGGTGGAGTGGGACCCTGGAATTTACGGCGCGGATGCGGCGAGCCGGGCCTATTACGGAAAGCCAGCCCGGAATATCGACCGGGAAGAGGGGTCGCGGTTGGCAGCGATTTTGCCGGCTCCGCTGAAGCGGCGGCCGGAGCGGATAGACCGGTACAACGGGCTGATCCTGGAGCGAATGCGGCAGATGGGCTGGTGACGGTGGACGGCATTTTGCCGGAGAAGCGCGGCGGAATTGTGTTGGGCAGACGCCGGTGGTGCGGGCCGGCCGGATGGGCTGGGTGCAGCGGGTTGAAGAAATAGCTTGCCTACAGTGATAGCGCATGGTTAGAGTTTGTTGAGCGGTATTCCCCCCCAGGACAATTAACACCGGAGACGGCGGCAAAAGAAGAGTGATCAGTGGTCAGTGATCAGTTTTTTGTGCCAGGCGGCGGCTGGGGGTGTTTTTGCCTGACGAGCGAGGCAACAGGCGACGCAAATTTGCGGGGCCAGTGACGGGCAGACTTTGCAGGAGGCTAGACAAGGGAAAGGGGTGAGACAGGTGAAGACATTGATGCGAAGTGGATGGGTGGCAGCCGCAGCATCGCTGCTGTGCCTGAGCGCAGTGGGATGCGGGAGCAACGTGAAGGGGCACACGTATGCGGCAGCCGATAAGTCGGTGACGATCGATTTTCAGTCCGGCGGGACGGCGACGGTTAATTTTGGTGGAGTTCCAGGGACGTGCACGTACGCGCAGAGCGGCAAGCAAGTCAACCTGACGTGCGGCGGCCAAACGGAAGCGTTGACGGTGGCTGAGGATGGTTCGCTGAACGGGCCGCCCGATGGGGTGATGGGGCACCTGACTAAGGTGAAGTGAAAAAAGCGGGGACCCGGGGATAAGGAGTAAGAAGACAGCACTTCGGCGGAGTTTCGAAATCGGCGAGCCGGCAAGTAGGCGAGCGGATGGTTTGGAAGCGGAGCGTTCGGGGCAGGATCAAAGCGAACAGCGATGCGATGAAAAGCCATGCGATGAAAATAGGCAGTGGTCAAATAGAACGCTTTACTTAATGCGCGGAAAGATGCTACTTTGATCTGCATCCCCCGCCCCCGTAAGACAGGAGAATAACTATGTTTTGCCCACACTGCGGCGCCGAGAACACGCCGGAGAACAAGTTTTGCAAGAGTTGTGGATCGACGCTGGGAGCGGCGGGCGCTGCGGCAGCGGCTCCGCAGGCAGCGCCAGCGCAGGCTGCACAGTGGCAAGCGCCACCACCACCGCAACCACCACCGCCGGGCGTGACTGCTCCTCCGGCAGCTGGGCTGCCACAGCAACCGCCGCCTGGAATGGTGGCAATGGCGTACCAGGCATATCCCGGGGGGCCGCAGCAGGTGTATTACGTGCCGGCAGTGGCGGCGCACCCACACGCGCAGTCGGGGTTGTTGGAGGGTCTTCGCTCGCGCATCCGGGTGCTGTCATCGACGGATGCTCTGGAAGGATTCAGCCTAAAACAGATGTTCCAACAGGTATTCAAACACCACGGTGTTGATGTGGTGGAAGAGTACATCATGGTGGGCACGTCGAAGACCACTCCGCCGCTTGAGCAAGTGGAAACGGGCTGGCCGAGTCCGTGGATGTTCTTCCGCCTGCTGGGAATCCTGGGGATCGGGTTTGTCGCGCTGGCGATCCTGTTCCACTTCACCATGAACGAGAAAACGGTGCCGGCGATCCTGTTCCTGGGCGCGTTCGCGGTGCCGCTGTCAACGCTGGTGCTGATTTTCGAGATGAACACGCCGCGCAACGTTTCGATGGTGATGGTTGGGAAGTTGTTTATCGTGGGAGGCCTGACGGGATTAGCCACGGCGATGCTGGCTTATATGATCCCGATTGCTGGAAATATTCCGGGTATCGTGGAAGAGTCGGCGAAGCTGCTTGCGGTGATTCTTGTGGCGCGGAGCCTGCGCTACAAATACGAGCTAAATGGAATTCTGTTTGGGGCGACGGTGGGCGCGGGATTCGCGTGTTTTGAAACGTGCGGCTACGGATTCGACCAGATACTGGAAACTCTCACGCAGGTTATCCAGGCCGGGAATGTGGCCGGCGGATTTCCAACGGCGCAGGGGATATCGGCCGCAGTCGAGAACATGATCGCAAACCTGGTGCTACGCGGCGTTGAAGCTCCGCTGGGCCATGTGGCGTGGACGGCGATTGCAGCGGGCGCGTTCTGGCGCGTAAAGGGCGCCAAGCCGGCCAGCCCGGCGATGCTGATGGACGGGCGGTTTCTGAAGGCGTTCGCGATTCCGGTTCTGATGCACACGGTCTGGGATCTGTCGATCCTTATTCCGACGTTGCCAACCATTTTGGGGGCGTTCGTTCTGCCCGCAGTTACAGGGTTGATCACGTGGTATGTTCTGTTCGGCCTGGTGCAACAGGGATTGAAGCAGGTGAAGGACGAGCAGGTGGCGCATTTGCAGGGCACGCTCGCGAATGTGGAAGCGACGCTGGGACTGGGAACGGTGCGGCCGCCCATGCGACCGGCGCCGGTGGCATAGGAGCAGGGACCAAGGGACTAGGGACTAAGGACGAGAGACTCGGGACTAAGCGACTAGGGACTAAGGCCGAGGGACTCGGGACTAAGGGACGAGGGACTAAGAACCAGGGACTAGGGACTAAGTACCAGGGACTCGGGACTAAGGGACTAGGGACTAAGAACCAGGGACTCGGGACTAAGGGACTAGGGACTGAGGAACGATACTCGAGGAGAGAGAGCGTATGGCAGTTTTCTGCAGCAAGTGTGGCGCACAGTTGGAAGGCAATGAGCGCTTCTGCGTGAAGTGCGGGCACGATGTGACGGCGGCTGGGGCGGCTCCGGCGCCGGTTGCGACAGCACCACCACCCCCTCCGATGGCGCCTCCTCCACAAGGCTATGCGGCTTCTCCGCCTCCGGGCTATGGAGCACCGGGACCGATACCGGTGATGGGCGTACCTCCGCCGGCGGAACCGAAGAAAAACAACATGATGTGGGCAGTGATCGCAATCGCCGCGGCAGCTGGCGGGTGGTACTACTACCACAATCAGCAGACGCAAACGCCGGCAAACAATCCTCCGGCGCCAATCGCCGGGCCGACGCAGCCGGGCGGCGGCGCACCGGGTGGCGGCGGAGCACCGGTGCAGCCAGCAGCACCCGTGCAGCCGGGAGGCCCGGGACCGGGTGGAGCGAATGCCGCGCTGGTACAGGCGCAGCAGTGGTCCAGCCAGGAAGAGCCGGCCAATGGATTTGTCCAGGTGCAGAACGGGAAATGGGTGAACGGGTCGAACGTTTCCATTCAGACGGCGGTGCTGGAGTGCGACCAGTACAACGCGGCGCAAGCGGTTATAGCGCAAAATCAAACCAACTTGACGCTGAGCAACCCGCCCCTTGTCGCCGGGAACAACGCTACATTCAGTTCATTTAACGCGGGACAGATCGCGACGGGCGTGAACACGGTGAATTGTGGCATTGTGTCCGTGACGCCAGCCGGCAACTGAGGCGGGCGGGGCAGCGAGGTTAGCAGGGCTGCCGGACTGTAAGCCATGGCGAAGCAGGCGCGTGAGGTAGAGCGGAGTCCAATGGCGAGGCTGACGGGCGCCGTCTACCTCGCCTATTTCGTGACGGCGTTCGGCACCATGACCATTCAGAGCCACGCGCCTGAAATAGTCGGGAAAACGGGCAACGTGCTGGCGCACGTGCTCTATGCGATCGTGACGCTGCTCCTCTATCGTCTGTTCAAGCCGGTGGACAGGAAGCTTTCGCTGGTGGCGGCGCTGTTGAGCCTTGCGGGATGCGTGAGGGGAGTGCTCGGCGCATTGCATTTTCCTACCTATCATGTGAGCCCGCTGTTTTTCTTCGGGCCGTATTGCGTGTTGCTCGGAATTCTGATTCTGGGATCGAAATTTCTGCCGCACTTTTTGGGCGTTCTCATGGTGCTGGCGGGAGTGGGGTGGCTGGCGTACCTCATTCCTCCATTCGCGACACATATTGTTACTGGCGTTGAAGTGCTGGGTGTTCTGGCTGAGGGATCGCTGATGCTTTGGCTGCTGGCGATGGGCGTGAACGTGCGGAAGTGGCAGAAGCAGGCGAGAATGCAGGACAAGGCCGCGCTCAGGGGCTAAACAGGCTGCGGAAAAAGTCTTCGATGAGTCACTTTTTCTCCACAGGGGATTGAGATATGACGTAGGTATGCGTGGAGACGACGAGCAGCAAAGAGGGATGTTCAGTTACGTAACGCTGGAACAGCGGGT
>DATCDL010000223.1:0-3157 GCA_036510715.1 Acidobacteriaceae bacterium | reverse complement strand
TAACCACATCTGGCATTTTTGTGTTCTCCTCGCAGGGAGCTTATCACAACGATTCACAACACCTGCCAGTACGGATAAGCGGTAGCTGTCCTCTGGATCTTGCGAAATTACGGCCGATAGCGTAATCCCATGCAGCGGCGGTGGAGGCCGTCGGTATGGGAAAGAGAAAAGCCAAGGCCATCGGCGAATTGTACTTCGGTTACCTGATCTTGATCATGCGAAGTCGGCCGTCCTGAACGGCCTGACTTCTCCTGGCTCACGGCGCGTCTACCAACATGCCATCGAGCAATTTATCGTATGGTACTGCTCGGAGCTACGTCTAGCTCTGAACCGTATTGTGGTGGTTCGCTACCGAATGCATCTTGAGGCGCGGGGATTAGCAGCTAACACCGTTAACCAGCAACTCGCGGCTGTTCGACGTCTAGCTCATGAAGCTGCTGATGCGGCTACTGAGCCCTGAACTGGCCGCAGGTATCGCCCGGGTGAAAGGAGTTAAGCAACTAGGCTATCGCTCGGGGAATTGGCTAAGTCTGAAACAAAGCTCGGATGTCCTCAACCACGCCGTTGGTAAGGGCGTCCGTTCCAAGAGAGACTATGCCATGCTAGCTATACTTTTGGGATGCGGGCTGAGAAGGTCCGAGCTCGTTGACCTTGAAATTGATGAAGTCCAAACTCGGCAAGACCACTGGGCAATTGTAGATTTGATTGGGAAGGGTGGTCACATACGGACCGTTCCTACCCTTGTGGGTTAAGCAAGTTCTCGACGTGTGGATTTTGGCGGGGGGAATTGCAGGCGGACGAATCTTCCGTGCAGTCAGCAAAAGAGGAAAAGTTTGGGGAATGGGACTTTCCCCGAATGTCGTGTGGTACGTGGTCAGAAGTTGTAGCCAACGAGCGGGTCTGGATCATATTGCGCCGCACGACTTGCGCCGAACGTGCGCGAAACTGTGCCACGATGGCGGTGGAGAACTGGAACAGATTCACTATCTGCTTGGTCATGCGTCCGTGCAGACCACCGAACGTTATCTGGGATGCAAGCAGAATCTGGGACACCCCGTGAACGATCAGTTTTCGCTCGGCGAGTTGGCCGCATTCCCGTGAGGAATGCTGAGTGCAATTGCCTGGTTGCATCAATCACTTCTTCCGGGTAGCCGTCAACCGGGAGCAATTGCGATCACTTCCCATAAGCCGACTTCTCGGGACCAATGGAGCCAACTTCCCAGAAGGCGGTTTGTGGACCGTAAGCGTTTGAAGCATGTCAAATTCCTCTTGGGGTACGCGTATGTACGGACGATGCCTAGTGATCAGGCGAAAGAAATCCCAGGGTACACGTCGCTGGCCGGGGCGCAAAAGTAAGATCATCATTGGCGTTCTTTCCTGTCAGCCGGCGCCCGTTCACTTGGACTGGCCCCGAGCCAATCAGCGTCCCATCGGATTTGAAGTTAAGAACAACCGGCTTGCCGGCGTTCTGGATTTTGACCAGCGTCTGATTGCCGGAATTCTCCACCGAGTAGTCTTGGGTATCGGCGGAGTCTCCGCAGGTCAGCACCGCAGAAGCCGTGTCGAACTTCACCGAAAAACCGCCCGGCCCGGAGTATTGGCCAGTTACGCGCAAGCCTGGCGCGAACGTTTTGGGCGGCGTTTTGGACGAACCCAAAACCCCCAGGAAGTTTCCCGTATCCGAGGAAATCGAACCCGTAGGCGCCATAATGCCAATAGTGCAGCGCTCCGTCTTCGACTGATAGGTCGGGATGTCCCTCCAATGGCCGTAAGGGTTCTGGTCATAATCCGGATCCGTCGGTCGCGGTACATACCACGAGCGGGTCTCCGGCCTAAAGATCGTGACAAACAGAAACGCGTCTCGGCTTGATTCCAGGGCGATTCAGGGCTGGCGGGAGTTCAGCTTGTCGAGCGTTCGCTTCAACAGTTCAAGCTTCTGCCCAGCTTCACCGAGCTTCCCTTCAGCCGTAAGGCGCTGGTAGTCAGCGAGGTCTTTGGCTGCCTCCGCGATAAGCGCTTCCCGATCTGGGACGGGCTGAGTTGACACGGAGGATGCCGTTGCCTCACGCATTGTTTCTGCCGGCGCAGCCGCTGGCGTTATGGACGAGGCCGCTCCACCGAAGAGAGCCGCCATTGCAGACGGGAAAGTCGGTCCGTACGCGAGCTTGTCTTGCAGCGCAAGGACGACCAGGCGCAACTCCGGCATCGGACTGCGCTCGGCTTGCAGATAAATCGGCTCAGCGTACAGCAGCGCACGGCCACACGGTATAACGAGGAGTGCCCCGCGCCGCACGTGCGAGCCTTGCTGGTTCCACAGTGTCAATTGCCCTGAGAGTTGCGCATTCTGATCGATTCGTGCCTCGATTTGCAGCGGTCCGTCGACCAGCCTGGATTTGGGGAAGTTGTATACCACCGAGTTACCGTATTGAGCGCCGTCGCTGCGTCCGGCAATCCAGCCAATCAAATTATTTCGATTCGCCGGTGTGAAGGGCAGTATCTCCACAAACTCTTCGCGAGGCTCGTCGGGCAGCTTCATCAACACGAAGTTCGGCTGCATAGCCTCTGCCGTGCGCTCGCCGCCCTCGCTCATACCGACTTCCGTGGCCACCGTCCACAAATCTTCACGGTTGTAAAAAGCCTGTGTGTCTGTCATGTGATACAGACCGTAAACTTGCGCCTGCATTTTTAGCAGCAACTCGGGGTAGCGCACGTGCTTGCGCAGACCGGCTGGCATGGCCGACGCATCCTTGAACAAAGTGGGAAAGATGCGGCGGTATCCAGCGATGATCGGGTCCTCGTTATCGAATACGTAAAAAGTTGTCGTGCCATCGTACGCATCGATCACGACCTTGACGCTGTTCCTCATGTAGTTAATGAGGTCGCGACCCAGATCGTAATGGGTCGAATACGGGTAGCTCTCTGAAACGGTAAATGCATCCATGATCCACGAGAGGCGGCCATCGTCGCCGAGCACAATGTACGGATCCGGATCGTAGGTTAAGAAAGGCGCCAATGCCGATACGCGATCCCGCAGGTTGCGCCGCATCAGCAGCCTGCTGTCCTTGTTCACATCATCGCTGAACGGGAGTTTGGCAAGGTCATCACGATCAAACGCGATAGCGACACGACGCAGGAAGTTGCCTAAGACGACGCCACC
>DATCDL010000222.1:0-9746 GCA_036510715.1 Acidobacteriaceae bacterium | reverse complement strand
CTCCGTCCTCGCCGGCCTCGACGTCCACCTCCTTCTTGAGCCCGGCCGCTTCCTCGTCGCCCAGGCCGGAGCACTCCTCACCCGCGTCCTCTACACCAAGCAGAACGGCGCTAAGCACTTTGTAATCACAGACGCAGGGATGAACGACCTCATCCGCCCCGCCCTCTACCAGGCCCACCACGAGATCCTCCCCGTGCTCGCCGACCCCTCCCGCGCCAACCAAACCGCCGACATCGTGGGCCCCGTCTGCGAGTCCGGGGACTTCTTTGCCCGCGACCGCACCACCCCCGAACTCCGTTCCGGCGACCTGGCCGTCCTCCTCGACGCCGGTGCCTACGGCATGTCCCTCGCTTCGCACTACAACACCCGCGTCCACCCTGCCGAAGTGCTCATCGAGGCTGGCCACGCCCGCCTCATTCGCCGCCGCGAGACCCTCGACGATCTCCTGGCAACCGAGCTGCTCTAAGGCCTCCTTCCGCAGAAATCATCCCCTCTGCGTGCTACAATTTCGTTCGACGAAGATGTGCGGCAGTCTCTGTTTACGGGCTGTTTTCGCACAAGGACGATTTCACAGCAACAGAGGTTCAGCACATGTCCGGCCACTCTAAATGGGCGACAATCAAGCACAAGAAGGGCGCGCTGGACGCCAAGCGCGGCAAGATATTCACCCGCCTGATCAAGGAAATCACCATCGCAGCCAAGGGCGGCGGTGGCGACCCCGACGGCAATCCCCGCCTGCGCGGTGCCATTGTTGCAGCGAAGGCAGAAAATATGCCCGCCGAGAATATCAAGCGTGCCATCCAGAAGGGCACTGGCGAGCTCGAGGGCGCAGCCTACGAGGAGATTCGCTTCGAGGGCTACGGCCCCGGCGGCGTCGCCGTCATCGTAGACACGCTCTCAGACAACCGCAATCGCGCCGTCTCCGAAATTCGCTTCGCGTTCTCGAAAAACGGCGGAAACCTCGGTGAAACAGGCTCAGTCGGCTACATGTTCTCGAAGAAGGGGGTCATCGTAGTCGCGAAATCCGCCGCAGACGAGGACAAGCTTACCGAGATTGTGCTCGACGCTGGTGCCGACGACCTCACGGACGAAGGTGAAAACTGGGAGATTCTGACCAGCCCCAAGGACTACGAGGCCGTCATAAACGCCCTCACTGCCGCCAAGATCAAGCCCGAACATGCCGAGGTGACGATGATCTCGTCCACCTACACCAAGCTCGAAGGAACGCAGGCAGCGCAGATGATGCGCCTGCTCGACGCGATCGACGACCTCGATGACACCCAGGCCGTCTACTCGAACTTCGACATGGACGAAGAGTCGGTTACGGCCTAAAAGAAGAGACTTCAATCCAAGAAATGCGGAAGCCGCCACTCGATGGCGGCTTTCGATTGTGAGGAAGATACCGATGATGCGGATGCGAGCTTTTTGCGGAATTGCCGTACTGTTCTCAATTGCAATGAGCCCTATAGCGATCGCTCAAGCGACCCACGCCGACTCGCCCGTCGCTACCTTCGCGAACTCCACTCCATGGGAGTACGGCGGGCTTCTCCAGGGCGGAGTAGGGCTTGAACAGCGCACGGATTTCAGCTTCCTCCTGGTCGGCGGTCATTTGGGTAAAGTGCTTACTCCACAGCTAGGTACGGGCTTATTCCGCGGCAACTTTGAGTATTCGGTTGAAGTCTTTCCGCTGTGGCAGTCCTATACTCCGAAGTTCCAGCGCATCAACTGCTTGGCTGCAACTCCGGTTGTCGTCGGAGGTCTGCCGGGAAACCCGGTCTGTACCGCCCCCTACACCGTTGGTGGCACCTACACCGGTGTCAGCATCACACCGATCCAGATGCGATGGAATTTCACTCATGGCAAACGCTTTATGCCCTGGGTGCAAGCTGCCGGCGGCGTCGTGTGGACCAATCACAAGTATCCAGCAGTGGGCGATCTGGATCCCACGGACCCGACCCAGACAGGCCCCAATGCGGACACCAGCGTCTGGAATTTCACTCCCCAGGGTGGCATCGGCGCACATTATTTCTTGAAACCACGACAATCAGTGGACTTCAGCGTCAATGGAGTCCATATTTCAAGTTCGAGCCTGGGCGATAAAAACCCTGGCGTTAACGTGAGTCTGCAAGTATCGGTTGGATATACGTGGTGGAAGTAGAGCAATGAGCAGCGAAGAGAGTTTGAACGGAAACGAGAACACCGAAAAGATCGTGGAGTGCGTTCCTAACTTTTCCGAGGGAGTGGATCGCGATAAGGTCGAAGCCATTGTGCGAGCTATGCGCGTCGACGGCGTGCATCTGTTGGACTACTCGCTCGATGCAGACCACAATCGCTCCGTTGTAACCATCGCAGGCGCGCCAGATGCGGTTCTCGAGTCGGCTGTGCGCGGAGCGGGCAAGGCCGCAGAATTGATCGACCTAACCCGTCAGAGCGGAGTTCATCCCCGCATCGGGGCTGCGGACGTCATTCCGTTTGTCCCTGTAAGTGGAGTTTCGTTGGTGCAGTGCGTGTTGCTGGCGCGTCAGGCGGGGTTGGCAATCTGGCGCAGGTACGGTGTTCCCGTCTACTTTTATGAGGCAGCGGCAGCGAGGCCAGATCGTGTGAATCTCGAGGATGTTCGCCGTGGCCAGTTTGAAGGCCTTCAGCGAGAGTCGTTGCACGATACGCGCCGCCAGCCAGATGTAGGTGGCCCGGAGCTCCATGCGACTGCCGGTGCCAGCGCTGTGGGTGCTCGCAAGTTCCTTATTGCCTATAACATCTATCTTGCCTCCGGTGGCAGTGCCGAAGCCGTTGGAGTAGCCCGCTCGATCGCTAAAGAAATAAGGGCGTCGGGTGGCGGATTGTTCGGCGTCAAGGCCATGGGCGTGATGGCCAACGGTTGCGCCCAGGTGAGTATGAACATCACGGATTTCCAAAAAACGCCGATGACTCGATTACACGGTGCCGTGGCCGAGATTGCAGCACGCCACGGAGCGGAAATCGCAGAAGGCGAGGTGATCGGTTTGATTCCAGAGCAGGCCTATGAGCCAAACGCTGATTGGGTTCGTCAAATAAGTCAGTTCGACCCAGAAGTGAAGGTCCTGGAACGGCGGTTGAAACATCCGCTGGATTGGCCCTAGCGTACTGGAGATAACTTGCTAGATGTATAGAAACAAGAAAGAATAAAGGTTGCGCACGAAAGCGTAATCCTCAGGGAGCTCAAACGTGAAGATTTTCAAGAACTGGCAGCATGGGACAGCATTCGCAGCATTGGCGGCGTTGGCAATAGCGCCGATAGCAGCCCAGGCAGCTCAGTTGAGCGGCGATGCACGAGCTTCGATTCCGAAGGACGTGCAACAAATCATCGTTGTGGACTACCGAGAGATGCAGAATTCACCTGCCGCGATGCAACTCAAGGACCGAGTTTTACCGCCTGAACTGAAGCATCTCGAGGCGTCGCTGAAGACCTCAGGTCTGCAGGTGGACCAGGATGCAGATACGCTGGCCTTTGCCGCATTCAAGACGAACGCCGGGTCCAGTGCCGCAGCGAGTTCGGGCTCTGGTATACGCATTCTTGGCGTTGCCCAGGGGCAGTTCCAGACGCAGGCGATCCTGGCGAAATTCGCCAAAGAAAAGGTGAAACCCACCATGCTGCGGAATAACGCGATCTACCCGATGGGTTCGGGTGGGATGAGCGTATCGTTCCTCAACCAGACGACGATGATCTTTGGTGACCGCGAGGCGGTACGTGCGGCCCTGGATGCCCGCGATGGCCTTGAGCCGAACTTTCTCCAGAACAGCGACATGATGAACGAGATGACAGCCGTCGACTCGCAGGCAGTTTGGAGCCTTCTGGATCAGAAGGGAACCCAGACCATGATGAAGAGCGTGCTTGGAGAGGCCTCCGGTCTGGCGGACTACGACACGGTCAAGAACCGCATGAAATATGCCAGCTACACGATGGACTTCAGTAATGGTGTCCGATTCAATATGACTGTGAGCATGTCGGACACGCTTACTGCAGCTACCGCGGCCACGCTGATGAAGGGTATCGCGATCCTGAAAAAGTCTTCCGGATCGCCGCTGGAGAAGTCTGCTGTTGACGATACGACCATCGACTCGAACTCAGGGGTGTTGACCGTATCTTACTCGTCCTCTGACAGCCAGTTTGCCGGTCTATTGACCTCGCCGTTATTCCAGCAAGTTGTAGTTAAGTAGCCTATTATCAATAGATGAAGCGACAAGGGCGGCCAGTGGCCGCCCTTGTTGCTGCTAAATATTCTTATGCAATGCGGGAATGATCTAACGATCTTACTTCCCGGTCTTCACTGCAATGTCCGGTAACTTTCCGGAGACCCGGCAGCGCTCCATCACTGCAGCACGTAGGCGATTCGAGAGCTCTTCTGGTAACTCATAGGTCTGAGCGCCCCGATAGACATCGATCGTTTTTCTCGTTGTATCGACAACGACCTCGCAGTGATGACAGGTTCCCAGATGCTCTTTCACTTCAGTGAGCAAGGCAGGATCGATCTGTCCATCGAAGTAGTCGGTGAGTTTGGCGAGAAATTCCGTGCAGTTCACTTGGAGGCCTCTTTATTCTGGCGGAAGTAGCGGCTAAGTCGTTCGCGCAACTGCAGGCGCGCACGCAGTAACCGGGACTTCACAGCCGGTACGCTCAGTCCAAGCGCCTCAGCTGTCTCTTCCGTCGACAAGTTTTCGATGTCGCGGAGAGTGAAAACGGTTCGAAAACCTGGCGGAAGTCCTGCAATTGTCTTGCGAAGTATCTCCGCGAGTTCGGATTGTGAATAGTTTTGTTCAGGATTTGGCCGCCACTCTGCAAAATCACGGGGAATTGAGCCCTCTGCCGTCTCAACATCCTGATCCATGGAAACGGTCTTCGATGTCTTGCGCTTTCGCAGCCGCATCAGGCTCTCGTTGACCGCGATGCGCACCAACCATGTTGAAAACTTGGAGTTGCCCTGAAACTGGTCGAGCTTTTGGAATGCTTTGAAGAAGACATCCTGGGTGATGTCTTCGGCGTCTTCACGATTCTGAGTAATGTGTTGGGCGGTGCGAAAGATTTGGCGGTCATACTGGCGGACCAACTGCTCGAAGGCCGCGGTGTCGCCTGCTTTGGCGCGTTCCACCAAGGCAACATCCGGATGGATCTCCGCCTGAGGCTCAGCCGCAACGGTTTCCGCGAGTAGCTCTAGAGGTTGGTCAACGATTGGTGAGGACTGAACTTCCATAGTGGTTACCAGTTTACAGGAGTAGATTTTGATAAACCGAAACTGGGTGCTAGTTATCTTCAATGGTTCACCCAATCACGGTCGAGGGCAAGCGCTGGCGGCGTGATCGCCTTAGAGTTAATGACAGGTGGATGATTGATGAGGAAATTGGGCTCGAGGTGGTTGCTTTTCGCAGTAATTGGAAGTGTGCTATCCGCGGCGCCAGGCTGGTCGCAGAGTTCGGCAAGGACTCACGAGACCACGGGCACTGCTACGAGAGCTTCCAAGCATGTTGCATCTAGCAGCAAAGGAACAGCCTCCGGCCATAGCCGCCGGGCTGTCAAGGAGCATGAAGTAGCGACGAAGAGCGTTCATAGTGTGGCCAGAAGCTCTAAAGGTCATGCGCGGAGTTCACGTCTGCATGCCGTTTCACACCGGGCCCACCTCCCCGCGGCTACGGCGGTGAGTCGTCGGTTGCATATTGCGTTTATTGCATCTGCGACATTGCGGCCGATGGCGCAGCAGTTGGTGATGGACCGCACTGCTGTCGCTTATGCCGGTGTCGAAGCCTATGCCGCAAGGCACCCCGGCGATGGTGCGGCCTCTGCCGAACTCGCCGTTGGGCATGCGTACATGCTTGACCATCGCTATGCAGAGGCAGAGCATGCGTTCCATGAGGCAAATGTTCGTGGGGCTGCACTGGATGACTATGCAGATTATCTTGAAGCGCAGGCTGCGGTGGGGGGGAAGCGTCCGCAGGACGCGATTGCGCTACTAGACCACTTCGCTGACCGCCATCCCGGAAGCCTGTTCGATAGTTCCGCTCCAATTTTGCTGGCGAATGCTTATCTCACAGGGGGTGATGCAGCGGGGGCGCTCCGGATATTGCAGCCATTGCAGGCAAGTTCGGTGGGAAATCATGTGGACTTCAGACTCACTTTCGCGAAGGCGTATCAGGCGAGCGGCAACGTGGAGAAGGCTGCGACACTGTATCGCGGGATATACCTCGGCGACCCGCTCAGCCCTGAGGCCTCGGATGCGAAGACCCAGATGGCGGCTATGAATATCGCGCTGTCTGCCGCGGAACGTAAGCGGCATGCTGATGCAATGTTCAACGCGAAGCAATACGAGCAGGCCGAGGCGGAGTATCACGCCCTCCAGAAGAGCGGCAATGACCTCAGTCAATCCGATCGCGACGCCCTCGAGATCTATGCTGCCGTATGCGATCTGCGATTGAAGAGGCTAAGCCGAAAAGACGTTGAGCATCTTCCCGTCACCGGGGATGACAGCGCAGCCTTGAAGATTTATCTCCAGTCGGAACTGGCCCGTAATACGGGCAACACCGATGAGCATGATGCCCTGGTCCAGCAGTTGACGGAAAATTATCCGAAGAGCCGTTGGCTGGAAGAGGCACTTTACTCCGGTGGCAACATGTATCTGATTCGTCAGAATGATGCCAAAGCCGTTGAGGCATATATAGCGCTGGTCCAGCACTTTCCAACGAGTACGTATGCGCCGAGTGCGCATTGGCATGCTGCATGGCTCAGCTATCGCCTGCGACGCTACCCTGATGCAGCACGCCTGATGGATGAGCAGATCATGAACTATCCAGCGGGCTCGGAGATTCCTGGCGCACTCTACTGGCGTGGCCGATTGTATGAGGATGTCGAACACGATCTCAGTCAGGCGCTGACTTACTACAACACTCTCAATGCAGATTATGTGAACAGCTACTATGCGATCCTCGGGCGGCAGAGAATCGCTGCGATAGGTCAGCGGGTTGCAGAGAATCCGGCCCCGGCTCTGGCCTACGTGCGCGTGGTCGAGGATCCGGAACTCACCGATGTGTTGCCTGAGAATGACCCGCATCTCATCAAGGCTAGGCTGTTGGCCAATGCAGCTTTGAATGAGTACATACGCCCAGAGATCCAATTGAGTGACACTTCCGGGCAGTGGGGAGCGTTTGCAGAGGCGCAGATCTATGAGAGCTTTGGCGAGAATACGCGTGCTCTACAGGCGATGAAGCGAAGCAAGATCCCATTTTTATCGTTGCCGGTGAATTCTGTGCCGATGTCCTATTGGCAACTGATTTTCCCAAGACCCTACTGGGCGCGACTGGAGAGCGACTCGCGAGCTAACGGACTTGACCCACACCTTGTAGCTGCGTTGATCCGGCAAGAATCAGAGTTCAATCCTCTGGCCGTCAGTCGGATGAATGCGTACGGTCTGATGCAGTTGCTCCCCTCTGTTGGGAAGTCGTTGGCGAAGAAGGATGGCCTCCGACATTTCAAGACGAGTCAGCTTCTGGATCCGACGATCAATCTACAACTCGGAACACAGGATCTGCGCAAGTCGATTGACCGATATAACGGTCAGGTGGAGTATGCTCTCGCTGCCTATAACGCTGGCGACTCACCGGTGCATCAGTGGATGTCGACCAACAACTATAAGGATATTGCTGAGTGGGTTGAGTCGATTCCGTATACCGAGACCAGAGATTACGTTGAGGGGATTCTCCGTAATCGCGAACTTTATCGCGAGGTGTACGCTGGTCACTAGCTGACCTACTCGTGGCGCAGAGCGACGACCGGATCCATCTTCGCGGCGCGTATTGCCGGCAGAAGGCCGGAGATAATGCCAACTAGGGCAAGAATGACAAATGAGACCAGCATGATGCTGCCGGATGCTCGCAGGATAATGTCGCCGTCATGGTTGGCCGTCTTGTACATTGCCGAATAGAGAGGCATGGCCGGCACGAGATACGTTGTCACGAAGGCAACGACCACTCCCGCAAGACCTGCTAGAAACGTCAGCACAAAGCTCTCCAACAAGAACTGTGCGAGGATGTCGCGTGGGCGGGCTCCGAGGGCCTTCATCAGACCAATCTCTCGCGTGCGCTCAGTGACCGAGACCAGCATGATGTTCATGACGCCCACCCCGCCGACTGCCAGCGTCATGGCACCGATGATGCCGAGCAGCACCTGAAGTGCAAACGAGAACTGAACCAATTGCTTGCCATCATCGATTGTGTCCCAGATGCCGAGCGCCTTCTCATCTCGTGGATCAAAGTGGTCTCGCTGAGCCAGTACGGTTCTGACTGCCTGTACCGCCCGAAAATGCAACTCCGGTGACGATGGTTGAAAGACGATGGACTGCGGGTCGCGCTGCTGCCTCAAGGTGCGCATCGTGTCGAACGGCACGAAGACGTTCTCGTTGTCGGGGCCGTTGTTGGAGGAGTCCTGGATCTTGTTGCGGAGGACTCCTATGACGGTAAAGGGCTGACCCTCAACTTGCACGACTTCGCCTACGGGAGGATAGCCGTTGAACAGCTTTTGTGCCGCGTGCGCGCCGAAGATGATGACCTGGCGGTGCTGGCTGAAGTCATCGGGCTCGAAGTACCGTCCTTGTTCGATGTCAAGCTTACGCATACGTCCATAGGGAAGATCGACGGCCTTGGACTGGATGAGCACGACCTTCGGGCCGTACTTCACACTGAAGGCATCGTCCGACTCTCGCGAGATGGCGCTGAGGAAGGGTAGCGCGTCGCGGATAGCCTCCATATCGCCATCTTTCAGGTGAATTTTTTGGCCGGATCGTTGTCCGCCCGCCTGCATCGAGGTTTGCCCTCCCCAGATCATGATGACGTTATGGCCGAAGCCGAGGAACCCCTCCATGACTGCGTTACCAACGGCTCGACCGTAGCTGAGAAGGAGGACCACCGTGACCAAGCCCCACACAATACCCAGCATCGTAAGGCCGGACCGGAGGCGGTTTCGGCGCAAGGACTCGACGGATTCGGTGAGAGCTTCGCGCAGGTTCATAATGTGACCTCCGTGGTTAGTCGTTGCGCAGGCATTCGATGGGTGTTAGGTTCGCGGCACGCAGTGCAGGATAGGTTCCAGCGGTAACGGTGATGCCTGCGAGCGTGGTTAGTGAGGCAATGATGGCGGTTGCCGAGATCACCGGATGCGGAAGGAACTCAGGCAGCGGGAGCAAGCGCAGCGCAACAATGATACCCACTCCGCACAACAGCCCCAGGGCTCCGCTTACCAGCGTGATAATGGCTGACTCCAGCAGAAACTGACGTCGAATGTCGACGGCAGTTGCTCCAAGCGCTTTGCGTACTCCAATTTCGCGGGTCCGCTCGGAGACTGCGACCAGCATAATGTTCATCACTCCAATGCCCCCAAGCGCGAGCGTGAGTATTGCAACGGCAGCGAAGAACATCGTCATGGCATGGAAAATATTGTCGGTGAACTGTGCCCCCTCGAGCGTGTCCCACACCCAGAGAGCGTCGAGGTCGGATGGGTCGAAGTGGTGCCGATTACCAAGAACCTGCCGTACCTCGTGCAGTGCTGCGACGTGCATCGAAGCGGACACAGGCTGCACGACGATGTTGTTCACAAAACCGGGGAAGTCACCCTTGTCGTCCGGAGGAAAGTCGCGCTCCATGGCGGAGAAGGGAACGAAGAGTTGTGAATTGTCAGGGCCAGATCCGTAGCTCCCGTTCTGCTGCTTGCTGGCGAGCACGCCAATCAC
>DATCDL010000221.1:0-5505 GCA_036510715.1 Acidobacteriaceae bacterium | reverse complement strand
GAGGAGCAGGGTGGCGGCGACCTGATCGATGATGGCTGTGCGTTCCAGACGGCTTCGGCGACTGAGGCTAGAAGAGCCGCCGCCGGCGGAGCGGGGGGTGTGGCCGGAGGCGTCGAGGAGGGCGTGGGCGTCGTGGGTGGTAAGGCGCTCGTCGAGAAGATGGTGAGCGAGGGTGGGATGGGCTTCGCGCAAGGCGGTGGCGAAGGCGTGGGCTTTGGCGGCCTGGGGGCTGGCCGTGCCGTCTGCGTGGAGAGGGTTGCCGACGAGGAGGACTTCGACTTTGTGCTGGCGGATGAAGCGGGCGATGGATTTGAGGTCGGCGCGGAGCGTGGTGCGGTGGAGAGTGAAGAGGGGCTGGGCGGTGAGGCCGAGGGGGTCGGTGATGGCGAGACCGATGCGGCGGTCGCCTACGTCGAGCGCGAGGATTCGGGGATGGGGCACGGGGTTAGTGTACGGAATGGCAGAGTGTAGAGGGTAGAGTGTAGAGGATAGAGGGGTGGCGGAGAGTAGCGCGCGCTCCTGAATAGAATTCGTAGGAAGAGGTGATGCCGTGCGGCTGCTAAAGACATTGCTGGTTTTTGGGGTACTTGGGGCGTTGGCGGTGGGATTCTTTGTGCTCGTGCCGTTTGGGCCGAGTACAGAGACGTTTGTGGAGGTCGCTCCGGGGACAGGGACGTCGGGGATTGCGAAAGAGTTGGCAAAGTCGGGGATTGTGCGCAGTGCGGTGGCCTTCGATGTGCTGACGATCTGGAGAAGCCTGCGCGGGCGCGGTGCGGGGACTTTGAAGGCCGGAGAGTATCGGTTTGATCATCCGGCGACGATGGACGAGGTCTATGGACGGCTGCGCAAGGGCGATGTGTATACCGTGACGGTGGTGGTGCCGGAGGGCTTCAATATCTTTGATATTGCGGGCGCGGTGGCGGCGGCAAGGCTGGATTCGCGGGAGGATTTCCTGCGGGCAGAGCAGCAGCATACGGAGCTGATCATGGAGTGGGTACCGCAAGGGAGAGCAGCGTCGCTGGAAGGGTATTTATTTCCGGATACTTACAAGTTTGGGCGACACGCAACGGCGGAGCAAATGTTGACGGCGATGGTGCATCGGTTTGGGAAGCAGGCGGAGCGGCTGGGGATGGCGCGTGGGCAGGTGGCAAGGACCGTGACACTGGCGTCGCTCGTGGAGAAGGAGGTGCATATCGATGGAGAGCGGCCGGTGGTGGCGAGCGTGTTTGAGAACCGGCTGGCGGCGGGGATGCCGCTGCAGACGGATCCGGCGGTGATCTATGCGTCGATGCTGCGGGGGACGTGGACGGGGATGATTCACGAGAGCGAGCTGAAGTCGGATTCGGCTTACAACACCTATCTGCATGTGGGGCTGCCGCCGGGGCCGATCTGTAACCCGGGGCTGGCGGCGTTGAAGGCGGTGCTGCATCCGGCGCATACGGACTATTTGTACTTTGTGGCGGATGCGCAGGGGGCGACGCGGTTTTCGGCGACGTTGGAGGAACATAACGCAAACGTGGCGGCATACCGTGCACAGGCGAGACAGTAAGCGAGGTCGACGAATCCGCTTGTGGTTGGGGTGACAAGAACGCAAGTTGTAGTGGTGGAACAGGATCAGATTTATCTGAAAAGGCAGACAACCCATTGAGAGGCGAAGATTTAGCGAATATCCACAGGCAGACTTTTGGAGATATACACCCAACCTATTGTAGTTATTGAGGTTAGTGCACTTTTGATCGGTTTGAAATTAGGAGTTGACGGGGAAGGGGTTCGGCGCTATAACCGCAGAACTTCACCGAAGGCGATTGCTCCTCAGAGCCCACGGAAAAGGGAGCTGCGGGGAGCTAGAGACTTCGAGGGGAAGCAAGAGGCGGGCAGGTATTTTCCAGGACCTGGCTCGACGAACGTCGACAAAAGCAGGTAGTGCGGCCAGATGGGACTGCGACAGAGACCGCAGACCGCGGACGAGCAACCTAATAGCAACTGAGCGAGCCCATCCAACCGCTGAAAAATGACCGAGGCTCGTCGGGGAGAGTTACGCCTGGAGAAAAAGATAAATGAAGGACTTCCGCGTTGATTTGAAGGTATGTGAAGCCTGTGGCGCACTTTGGTTGCGCGCCATGGGGCATGGAGTTTACTGCTGTGAATGCGCTAAGTGGCTGTCGGAGTTTCCGGCACCGTTGGCGTCGAGCCGTCGAGTACAGAGGCGTACGACCGTGAGCAAGACGGCGTGCATGGGAGGTACTCGATGAAGAAGCAACTTGGGATGAGAGAGCAGGGAACGGGGCTGATGCTGGTTCCGAAGAGGGTGCGTCAGGTTGAGCACGAGCAGGAGATACGTGAGGGAAGCACGGGGAGGGTGGTCGCGAGACGATCCAATGCGCTGAATCTTCCACGGGTGTGGGCGGTTGCGGAGAGAGTCGTCGCAACGGAGCCGGAGCTGACATCCGAGGAAAGCGGCCAACCAAAGGTGGAACTGGCGTTCTATCGCAAGTACACGGAGGGGATGCTGCGGCGTTATCTGAGGCTATCGATGCAGGCTGGCAGGGTGCCGTCGCTGCTGGGACGAGAGCTGTTTCAGGGCAATGTGTCGAGCTATCGGGTGCATGGCTTTGAGGATGCCGTCATCTTCTGTTTCGACGTGGAGAAGCGGCTCGGGAGGCTTCAGGTGATGGATCAGCAACTGATCAAGCGGATCGCGCTGCAGCAGTATACGCAGGGCGAAGCTGCTGGGATGCTGGGGCTGAGTCTGCGGAACAGCATTCGGCAATATGGGCAGGCTCTGGATCGTCTGACAGAGATGTTCCTGGAGGTTGGGATGCTGGAACCTCTGAAAAGTTGTCAAGGGGGTCGAGCTGAGGAAATCTCTCGAAGTACTTCATCCTAAGGCGAATAAAACTTTCAAAAAGTTGGCATAGTTGGTATAGCCAACCTGCTATTCTTAAGAAGTAGACCAAATATGAAGTGAACAAACGGGAGACCTCAATGGGTCTCCCGTTTTGTTTTGGAGGATTAATGGCAGGCAAGACGCGGGAAGAAGAGTTGGATCGGGTGAAAAACACTATGGGTGAGACGAAGGAAAAGTATATGCGGCCAGGCGAGTGTCGCAGCCACATGAGACGGACGCTGGCGCGGGAGTTCGAGGGGATTGTGGAAGGTTTTGTGGCGGCGGCGAAGAAGGGCAGCTGCCCGCATGTGAAGCTGGCGACCGAACTGTTGAAGCCGATGCGGAAGAGTCCGTCACGGAGGAAGGGGTCGGCGATGAAGTATCTGGAGAAGATGAATGAAGAGTTGACGGAGAGAGAACGGCTGCATAAAGAGGCGCTAGGGGCGAAGTAAATGCAAGGCGCAGCGGGGCGCTGTGGGTGGTTGGACGAAGGTTGACATCAGCAAAAAGACGGGGGATTCCCCGAGGAGACAGGCATGAGCATTTTCGGAACGTTTATCAAGGACCTTGAATCATTCGCGTCGAAGGTTGAAGGCGCATTCAAGAAGTTATTCGGGCAAGCGCCATCGTGGATTGTGATCGCGCAAGGAGTTCTGACGTATCTAGGACCCATTGTGGTGACGATCCTGACGATAGGCGGCGGTGCGGCGCTGGGAGATGAAGCCAACACGATTATTGCGAACATCAAGGCCGATCTGGCAACGGCGTTTGCGGTTGCAACGACTGCCAGCTCGGCGACCAGTCTTCCGGGCTTGCTGGCAGGCATCCAGGCACAACTGCCTGCGTTGCTGGCGGCGCTTAGGGTCAGCAATCCATCGACATTGAGCACGATTGAGAAGTATGTGTCGATTGTGGATACCGAGCTCACGGCGTTGTTGAACGTAGCACCAGCGAGCGCCGCTCCGGCGGTTGCGGTTCCAGTGGCTGCAGTTCCGGTGGTTGCTTAGTATGGGCCAGTCGAGGAGTTATCGAATCTCCGATCCAGCCGCCATAGCCGCAAAGGTGAAGGCGGCTGGGGGACCTGCAATTGATCTGACGCAGGCTAGCGGTAGAGCAACGGCAGATGGGGTCACGCTGGGCTGGACGGTGGGGATGGGGCAGATTGTGATCACGATCTTGAGCAAGCCCTGGATCGTGCAGAACGGGATGATCTGGAGCCGCATCGAGGGTGCGTTAGGCAGCCCGTTGGATTGAGCGGATGACGTTTAGGGAACTAGATGGAGAGATTGTGCATCGTGAAGGGGTCGGCGGGAGTCGATATACTGAGTAACTGCGATTGATGAGCAAGTTGAGAGTGCTGTCGATATTGGTCATAGCGATGGCAGTCGGGTTAACCGGCTGCCTGTCGACGACGCGCGCCGTATTGAAAACACAGGCTCCGGAGACGTATCGAACGGAGAGCGTGGAGCAGGTGGAGAAGGGTGTTTCGGACCGCGATGCAGCGGTGAAGACGCTGAATGCGCAGGTTTTGGTGGTGGCGACCACGGGGGGGGCGAAGGAAGGCAAGGTCAAGGAGTACACCTCATTCAAGGGGTACATCTTTGTGCTGAAGCCCTCTTGCTTGCGGGTCATTCTGCAGTTGCCGTTGATTGGATCGAGCGCACTGGACATGGTGAGTGATGGGAAGACGTTCACGCTGAAGAGAGCGTCGTCGCATGGGAATGTGTGGGTGCAGGGGAGTGACAAGGTGACGAAGCCGTCGAAGAACGGGCTGGAAAATTTGAGGCCGGCGGTGTTTCTGGACTCATTGCTGGTGCCTGGAGTTAGACCAGATGAGTTTGTGACGCTGACGGAGTCGACGCGGGTGATACAGACAGATCCACGCCATAAGGTTGGGATCGCCGAACCGGATTATGACTTGAATGTGTTGAAGACGGAGGGCGGGAATATTCTGCGAGTAGAGCGTGTGATACACATCAGCCGGGTGACCATGCTGCCATTTCAGCAGGATATTTATGACGACAACGGCCAGATTGTGACGGAGGCGACGTACGAGGCCTATCGGAAGTTCGGGGGACAGGAGTTTCCGATGGTGATTACGATACGGAGACCGCAGGATGAGTACTCGCTGAAGATTGCCGTGACGAAGCTGACGTTGAATGAGACGTATGAGGCCGACCAGTTCGAACTGAAGATCCCGCCTGGGGCGGTGGTGCAGAAGATGCCGTAGGGAGCGCGGTGGGATTGCGCTCTAGAGCAGGCCGGTGCGGTGGGCGTGAGTGGCGATCTGCTCATTGATAGAGAGAGCAAGTGATAGGGCGGCACGACCTGCTTCGGCGGGGACGCGGGGCTGCGTGCGGGTGCGGACGGCGTGGAGAAAGTTTTCAAGCTCAAGGCGAAGGGGTTCGCCTTTGGGGATGTCGGCCCTGGTAAGAGAGAGGCCGGCAGTGGGGTGTACGACTGCAGCGAGCGGGGGTTCGCTGGAGGCAGTGGGGGTAGGTGGATGGGTGGGCGTGGCGGCGGTTGTTGCGGGAACAGGATTTGGGCTTGAACCTGCAGCGATCGCCGCCGCGATAATGAGTGGATCGACGCTGATGGTCAGGAGCTCCTGGCGGGGG
>DATCDL010000220.1:0-2127 GCA_036510715.1 Acidobacteriaceae bacterium | reverse complement strand
AAGCCGATCCACTCCACGAAGTGCTGAAGCGCGTCATCGATTTCGTGACCATGATGGTCCCCTGCGACTCGTGTTTTGTGTACGTGCTCGAAGAGGAGAAGCTGGTCTTGCGAGCCTCCAAGAATCCGCATGCAGACCTTGTGGACCATCTCGGCCTCAAGCTTGGTCAGGGCATCACCGGGTGGGTGGCGCAACATCGCGAGCCAGTCGCCATCGACTCCAAGGCCTCCGACGATCCACGCTTCAGCGCCTTCATCAGCCTCCCTGAAGATCGCTTCGAAGCGATTCTGTGCACGCCCGTACTGTGTGCCGGACGCGTCGTCGGCGTCATCACCATGCAGCACCGCCTCCCCTATCAGCACACCGCGGTCGAAGTACGATTGCTCTCGACCATCGGCTTTCTGGTGGGTGCGGAGCTCGAACGCGCGCGGCTCGAAACCGAAAACCTGCAACTCTCTGACCGACTCGAGACGCGCAAACTTATCGACCGCGCCAAGAGTGTTTTGCAGCGCGACTTCCAGCTGTCCGAAGAAGAGGCCTATCGCCGCATGCAGCGTGAAAGCCGCCAACGCCGTAAGGCGATGCGCGAAGTAGCAGAGGCCATTCTCTTAACCGACGACATGCGCCGCGGCCAGCAGTAACCCAACCAGCCAATCTTCCTTACCTGACCCCAGAATTTCAGACCCCGCCGCAATCCGGGAGTGGTCTATCCAACCTCGACGCCGCTCTTCGTCGTCTCCGATTCCAGCCTCGCATCGCTCCGGAAAACCTCCTGCAAGAAGCCACCAGCGAGGCGCGAAGCCCCTAGTAAATCCGCACCACGAGGCCCAGCCCAACCTGCTGCATCTGTTGTCGGCTCCCCGAGAACTGCGAGCCTATCTGCCCCGCTCCGTATTCAAACCGTCCATCCAGATGCGGAAAGATCGTGTAGTCCAATCCTCCCTGCACCTGGTATGCAAAGCTAGTAGACCGCTGCGACTGCGTTCCATAGTTCGTCCCTACGCCGCCAATCTCCGCCTGGATATACGGCGAGAACGGCACCGCGTGGCTGAACAGCGCCAACCGTGCACCCGCCAACGCACCGCGCAACTGGTTGTTGTACCCGTTATTGTTGGTCTTCGACTGAATAAAGAATCGGCCATCGCCGCCAAACTTCACTGGCCCCCAATGCCTGTAGTTGTCATACACGCCAAACGTTCCGCCATACGCTGAAAAGCTAGCGGACGTCAGCGTCAGTGGCCCAGTCTGCGCGTTCACCGACGATAAAAACCCGCCACTCGCCATCCCATAAATCCCGACCTGCGCGCGAGCGCCTCCGCACACAAAAAACATCACGCAAACAGCAAACCCGGCCCAAAGTCTCTTCAAGCAACACCTCTGCCAGCAGCGTAGCGCGTAACGTCACCCTCCGGGAATATCAACCAGGATTCCCCCAGTCTTACTCGCTCCTGCGCGAAGCGCCTCCCACCGTCCGCGCAGGACGACCTAGATGACGCGGCTGTGCCGGTAGCCTTCCGCGGTCAGCGAGCTCAGCAGCTCTTCCACCTGTTCCCTCCCGCGCGTCTCCATCGTAATGTCGATCACAGTCGAACCCAGGTTCACCCCGTAGTACGCCCGATTATGCAGTGTATCCACAATGTTGGCGCGGTGTTTCGCGATCAACTGCGTCAGATCCGCTAGCGCTCCCGGCTTATCCAGCAGATGAATCCGCAGCCGGATCAAGCGTCCATCCTGCACCAGACCGCGCTCAATAATCCGACTCAGCAGCGTCACATCGATATTGCCGCCGCACACCAGCACCCCCGTCCGCGTGCCCTCCGGCAGCGACGTCCTCTGTTGCAGCAGCGCCGCCAGCGCCGTCGCGCCCGCACCTTCGGCCAGCGTCTTCTCCCGCTCCAGCAGCGTCAGAATCGCACTCGCAATCTCATCTTCATCGACGGTCACAATCTCGTCGACATACTTTGCTACGACAGGAAACGTCACCTCGCCCGCGCGCCGCACCGCAATGCCATCCGCAATCGTCGTCGCCGGCTCCAGCGTCACCGGATGCCCCGCCTCGACAGCCTCTTTCATCGAAGGCAGCCGCGACGTCTGCACGCCAATCACCCTCACGCCCGGCTTCATCTC
>DATCDL010000219.1:0-2957 GCA_036510715.1 Acidobacteriaceae bacterium | reverse complement strand
GTCGATGGCGTACTGCTTGCCGGTGAGGCCGACGGTGGCGACGAGGACGATGGAGGCGGAGCCGATGACCATGCCGAGCATGGTGAGGAGAAAGCGCGTCTTGCTGGCGCAGAAGCTGTCGTAGGCGAGGTTGAGGGTCTCGCGGAAGGCGACGGTGGAGCGAGCGCTGTGCAGAGTGCTTTCGAAGGTGTCGCGGGCGGTCGCCATAGGTGCTTGAGGTTGCTCGGTTTCAGTATCGCAGGGTGGGAGGGATTGCTGCCAGCGGATGGGCGGGAATCTCTCTGCTCTTTGGATGCTGTGGGAGCTCTGGCGATTCTGCGATGACGTGCGGGTGCTCCTTATTCGTGACGAGTCAGAAATGGTGCTGGAGCTGGACCCTGGCGATCATGGAGAAGCCAGTCCAGATAGCCGGTCACGTCGGCGTCGCGGGCTTCACCACTGATGCGGCCGATGATCTCTCCGTCCTTGTCGAGGATGAGGGTGGCGGGGACGACGTCGCCGAGGTGAAGGCGATCGAGGGTGTCGACGTCTGCGCCTGTCCAGACATCGAGCGCGATGTTCTGCTGATGGAAGAAGGGTTGGATCCTGGGGAAGTCTTTTGGGTCATCGACGGAGATGGCGAGGAAGCGGACACCTTTGGAGGCGTATTGCTGGCTGAGGCTGGAGAGACGGGGGAGCTCGGCGCGGCAGGGAGTACACCAGGTGGCCCAGAAGCTGATGACGGTGATGGAACCTCGCAGGCTGTCGAGACGTTGAGCCTGCCCGGCTAGATCGTGAAATTTCAGATTGGGGATGGGCTTGGCGTGGGCGGGCGTGGTGAGGGCGAAGGCGGCCAGCAGGGCGATGGATTGGAGGCGACGAAGCATGGAAGGTCCTTCGAGGAAGAGGCGGCACGCCGCGGTGAGGGCGGTGTGCCGCGCAGGGTTAGGGAAGCTCTGAACAAGTCTCCAGCATTCCCGCAGCGGCTAAAGCCGCGTCGAACTCGCTGAATGTACAGCGGGACTAAAGTCCCGCCCCTTCAAAACTAAGACTCATGCAGAGATTTCCTGGCAGAGATTTCTTAGAAGCGGTGAGCGACGCCGGCGAGCCAGACGTACTGAGCGAAGGCGGCGTCGCCGTGGGAGTTGTAAACGCTGTCCGGATAGCTGCCTGTGCGGTCGCGGCGGACGGCCTTGTAGATGCCGACGTTGAGGATGTTGCCGCTGCGCATGTACTCGAGGCCGGGGCCGAAGCTGACGGCGTAACCGGGGCGGCGGAAGCCGTCGTTGCTGACGGGGAGGACGTTGTAGGCGGGAACACCTTCCCAACGGGGGCCAACGCTTGCGAAGAGGTTCTTGACGTGGGAGACGGGGAAGGCGAGGCCGGCTTCGAGGAGGTACTGGTCGGCGATGGAGTCGTAATTATTGAGCGGCTGGGTGGTGCTGAGGGTGGCGCCGCGCTGGACGCCGTTGGTGCCGCCGTTCATGGCAATGTAGTCGCCGTCGGTGTAGAAAGTGAGATCGTGGCCGATGCGGCTGAAGACGGCCCAGTTGAGGACGCCTCCCCAGCCTCCGGTGCCGGGCTGGATGGAGTAGTCGACTGGCGCTGTGACCTGGACAGCAGGGCCGACGCCGGTGGTGTTGGTGTCCGTGGTGTTCTGGACATCGGCGTTGCCGGTGGGCATGTAGATGCCGAGGCCGAGGGAGGCGTTCCAACGGGAGGCGTGCTGCGGGTTGCGGATCCACGAGTTGACGGTGAGGATGGTGTCACCGATGCCGCTGGCGTGATAGTGGACAGGCGTACCGTGCTTGAAGCGCGTGGCAAAGATCCAGGGAGCGTCCACTTCGACGCTGACGCGGGGGGTGACCTGGTAGGTAAGGGCGTAGGTGACGAGGTTGATGCGGTTTTCGACCTCGGTGCCGTCCTGCTCGCGATACTCCTGGTAGACGTCTCCGACGTAGTGCTGGTAGGAGAACTGGTGGCGCTCACCGATGGAGAGCTGGAAGTGGCCGGGCTGGAGGACGCCGCCCTGCTCGGTTGGGAGACCGGACTGCTCGGGTGAGCGCGCGAGGATGCAGCCCTGTCCGCGGGACGAGACGGCGGAGGTGAGAAGCAACAGGAGAGCAAGAGAAAAGGAGAGGTGTATCTTCTTCGGCAGGATCAAGGACATGTGTTCGTTCGTTCCGATCTGTGGTGTGTGTCTCGCAGGCACACGGAACCGCGAGCAGAGGAGCGTGGGAGAATGCTGCGACCTCTGGCGGCGGGATATGTGTAACGAGTGTGACGAGGATCACAGTAACGATTGCGAGGGCATGCGTGCATCCACCAGATGGTTGATTTAATCCTCCACCGGACATTCGAAGGGGAGAGGCGGAGCATTGTGATGGACAATGACCGGGTATCGCGGCGATGCTCTAGGGAGCGATGTTAATTTTGCGAGAGACGATGCGCGCGGTTGGGGGGAGGCTGGCTGCTGGTTGCGTGCTGCTGAGCCTGGGTGTTTTGGGCCTGGGTGTTTGTGGTGCGCAGGACCTTCGCTATCTGAGTCAGCAGGCGTGGTCGACCGAAGAGGGGCTTCCGCAGAGCAGCGTGCATGGCGTGGCGCAGACGTCGGATGGGTATCTCTGGATCGCGACCGAGGGAGGGCTGGCGCGATTCGATGGGGTGAGCTTCAAGGTGTTCCATCATGCCAATGAACCTGCGTTTGCGAGCGATGATGTTTGCTGTCTGCTGGCGACGGCTGGGGATGGGTTATGGATTGGCACGGCGGATGGCGTGGTGCAGATGGAGCACGGGAAGTTTCGCAGGTTTGGTGTGGAGGATGGCCTGCCAAACGCGATGGTGGTCGCGATCGATTCGATGGGCGATGGATCGATTGCGGTGGAGACGAGCGGGGGATGGGCTCGGTGGGAGCAGGGAAGGTTTCGCGAGGTGGCGGATCTGCCGGTGGCGACGAATTTGATTGTAGGGACGGAGGG
>DATCDL010000218.1:0-10708 GCA_036510715.1 Acidobacteriaceae bacterium | reverse complement strand
CCCTCCGTCGCGAATGTTGTCGTCAAGTGATAGAGCTCCGGCTTCCCATAGCCATTGGGCCACCACAACCTCGGATGCGCGAGGTGCAGCGCCGCATACTCCTTCGATGAGAGTTGCACGGTCAACCCACCAGGGGGAACGGAAACCTGCCTGCGCACCTCAACCCCTTCAAACGACGCAATGAGTGTGCCTTCAATCGCCGTATCGGATGCGTTCTCCAGTGGAAGATTCAACGTTACATCTGCGCTCGTGATCTGCGGCAGAGGAAGGTGCGTGATCACCTGTTCATCGCCGATCGACACTGTCCCGGTCCCCACCAGGTGAACGTTCTGCCACAATCCTGTGTCGCGGTCATGCATCGGAGGGTTCCAGTCCCAACCCTCCGACGCAACAAAGGTCGGGCCATCCAACTCCATCGCACCGCCGTTCAGTCCAGACCCGAGCGCGATGGACTGGACGTTCGGAATCCCCGGGTGCGGCACGGGAGAGATGCGGATCGCCAGAGCATTCCTGCGGCCCTTCTCGAGCAATTTGCTAACGTCGAACCGGCCGCGCGTGAACGCACCTTCCATCGCTCCCAGGCGCTGACCATTTAACCAGATCTCGGCACGATAGTTGATTCCGTCCAGAACCAGCGCAACATGCGAACGGCCCTCGCTCGGCGGCGAGACAAACTCCGCGCGATACCAGTAGTCCTGCCGGTTCAGTCTCTCGGGAATGGCAAGATTGTTCAGCCCATAGTCGGGGTCCGGGTAACGACCGCGGTCGATCATCGTAGTCAGCACGGTGCCAGGCACTGTTGCAGGCATCCATGCAGCAGCATCAAACCCCGCGGTCGAAATCTGTTGTGCGGTAGCGCTCACCGCAGGAGCTTCGGCGAGCTTCCATCCGCCGTTGAGAATCCAGTCTCCCTGGGACTGAGCGGACAACGTGGTCTCGGCGGGAGGCTGCGAGGCGATCTTCGGCTGGCTGAAAGGAGCGTTGCGCTGCGGCAGCGTCCAAGGCTCCTGTGGAGCGGTATTCCCGGTATATTGCACCACTTGCACAGGCCATGGCTTCGATCCCTCCTCGAACGCAATCAACTCCGGGTCGGGCGTTTCGTGAGCCAGGCGTGCGACGTCCTGTGCGGAGGCCGCGCCACGCGTCAGCGTGAACTCCGCAATGCGCCCGCCAAAGTGCGGACACGGCAGCTTCGAGCACACGGGCTCTACGGGTGCCATCACGAGTTGCGGTGCGACATCGGCCGCCCGCAAGGCACCTGCGGCTCTCTCCAAACCGTCGACATAGAGGCGGGCTGTACCTCCATCGAACGTGGCCGCAAAATAATGCCACCCCTTCACCGCAAAGGGAGCGCCGGAGGCTAGCGTCTGTCCGCTTCCCATCTGTAGCGCCGGCTTGCCACCGACCAGCGCCAGGAAGCGGAAGTCTTCAGCCGTTGGATCGCCCACACCCGCGATGAGCACACTCGCAGGAGAGATTGGCGCGAACTCAACCCAAGCTGAGATCGTCCACGGTGTGGATGGTTTCAAAAGCGGGTCCTTCGCCGGTAGCGACTTGGTAAGCCCGCGGCCACCCACCAGGATATGAGAGCTATATGGCCCATAGTGCGCGAACGGGAGGAACGGCTCCGCAAGATTCAGCGTTGGCACGCTTCTCGGTGGCGGAGTCTGCGCGCCGGCGGCGAATGAAAGAATTGCCGCCGCGGTAAAGAGCAAGCCAACTACGTAGCGTGTGCGCTTCGCGGAATCGTGATGGAGAGTTATGGAACTCTGGTTTTCACCACCTACGCTGCGCAAGTCGTCAGTGTAGCGAGTCTTATGCATCTGTAGACCTGCCCTCACAAACCGTATTCATTATCCAAAGAGGTCCGTAGACCAACCTCGATCGATCCATTGCACCTTACCTCAAAAGCTCCGGCCGCGTCGCTGCTACCTTCACGATGAGCTCGCCGAATAGTGTATTCGCCCACGCAAACCAAGGCCGCGTAAACCGCGTGGCGTCGTCCTTGAAGTAGCTCTCGTGCATGAAGCCAGTTCCGGCGGACGATTCCAACAACAGGGCCAACGCCTGGCTGATCTCCGCTCCCGAGGAACTGGTGAGCGCATAGACCATTTGAGAAATCGGCCAGATCATGTCCTTGCCCACGTGGGGGCCGCCGATGCCCTCACCCGCCGTGCCTTTGAAAAACCAAGGGTTCCGTTTGCTCCATGCAAACGATCTTGTTCTTGCATACAGCGCTGCGTCCGGAGAGCTCTCGATGTAGGGCAGCCCCAGAAGGCTCGGCACATTGGCATCGTCCATCAGCAATTGGCTGCCAAAGCCATCGACTTCATAGGCCCAGATTGTGCCCTGAGGCGTTTGCGCGATTGCATATTGCTTCAGTCCGGACTCCACCTCTGCGGCAAGCGCATTCGCCTCCTCAGCGAGAGCGTCCTCATGCAGGACCGCATGAGCCATCTGCGCAAGCTGGCGCAGAGACGTCACCGCGAACAGGTTCGACGGCACCAGAAATGGAAACGTGCAGGCGTCGTCCGACGGTCTAAAGCCCGAAGCAATCAGACCCACTGGACGTACCGGATTTCCAAACCCCTTCACCGGAAGCGTCTCCGTGGGCCTCTCTGAGACTCTTTGAAAGTGGTACGGGCCATCTCCATGCTTGCGCTGCTGCACACGCATGGTCTGCACGGCCAACGTCATCGCCTGCTTCCACGCGGCATCGAACGGCCGGGTATCGCCCGTCTGCTTCCAGTAGCCATGCGCCAGCCGGATGGGATAACACAGCGAGTCGAGCTCATACTTCCGCTCACCAACTCCCTGCTTCATCTCTGTATTGTCATGGGCGCTCCCACTCAACGGCGGCGCGTTCAGATCGGCCATAAACGCGTTCGCGTAAGGGTCGATCAGCAGACACCTCGTCTGGCGGCGAATTACGCCCTCCAGCAGATCGCGCAACGCCGGGTCCTTCGACGCCAGCGGCAGATACGGCCAAACCTGCGCCGAGGAGTCTCGCAACCACATCGCCGGAATGTCGCCGGTGATGACGGCTGTATCTGGTCTACCCTCAAAACTGCCCGGCTCCACGGTCGTATCGAGCGTATTCGGGAAGCAGTTGCCGAAGAGCGTCGCCAGCTTCGGATCAGCGATCTGCCTGCTGACCCGCACGATCAGTGCCTCCACAGCGCGGCTTCGGAACTTGCGGTCAGCCAGCTTCGGCCGCGACGTTGCCGCCGCCGGCTCCTGTGCCTCCACTCTATCGAGTGACCCCGAAAGCAGCACCGCGGAGGTTGCCCCCATCGCCCTCAGCACTTTCCGCCTGCTCCATCGCTCACCCATACGCGCACCCTCCTCGGGTTGATCTCACGACCATAGTGCGCATTTACAATTAAAACAGTCAAACGAACTGACTATTTGACCGAGGTTTACTTGTCGACGGACGATGGGTGACCGCCGCTTCCAAGCAGATCCAATCAGGAGTGAACGGGTCATGATCTCTCGTAGAAGCTTTCTGCACCGCACGGCAAGCACTGTAGCCGCGTCCTGCCTTCCTTCTGTAGCTCTGGCGTGGACAACACAAGACACAGAGCAAGATGAGCCCTTGCACTGGGTCGATCCGCGCATCGGCACCGGGGGTCATGGCCACTGCTTTCCGGGCGCCGTCGCTCCCTTCGGCGCCGTACAACTCAGCCCCGACACGTTCAACAGCGGCTGGGACGGCTGCTCCGGGTATCACGTGTCAGATACCTCCATCATGGGCTTCAGCCACACACATCTCAGCGGCACAGGCTGCGGCGACCTGCTCGACTTCCTGATCATGCCCGGAACCGGACCCGCGAAGATCGTGCCAGGAACGCGGCAGAACCCTGATGAGGGATACCGCTCGCGCTTCCGCCATGCGGATGAGGTGACCACTCCCGGCTATTACTCCGTGCTGCTCCAGGACTACGGCATTCTCGCTGAGCTCGCAGCTACTGAGCGTGCCGGCATTCATCGTTACACCTTCCCGGCCAGCGATGCCGCCTATCTCGTGCTTGATCTTCAGCATGGGTACGAAGGCGGTGGCGCAGAGAATGTGATCTCCGCGGAACTCACCCGTCCCGCACCAGACACGCTCGCCGGAGGCCGCATCACTCGCGCCTGGGGCGATGGCCGCCACGCCTACTTCACTCTCCAGGTGTCCAAAACCCCCGACCGCATCGTCTTCTACCAGGATGATCAGGAGTTCTATCACGACGGAATGAAGCCCTCCGAGCCTCTGCCGGGATCGGTGTTAAAAGGCACGAACCTCAAGTGCGTCCTGCACTTCAAGACCCATGCAAACGAGACGATCCTCGTCAAGACCGGCATCTCCGCGGTGAGTGCGGAGTCTGCGGCAAACAATCTGCAGACCGAGATCCCTCTCTGGGACTTCGACGCCGTCCACCAGCAGACCCGCACCAAATGGGCGGCACAACTCGGGAAGATCCGCATCAAGACGGGCAATGAGATCCACAAACGGATCTTCTACACCGGGCTTTACCACCTGTCGCTTGGCCCCTGTCTCTTCGACGACGTCGATGGCACCTATCGCGGCATGGACAATCAAATTCACAAGCTCGCCGCAGGCCAGCACAACTACACGACCTTCTCGTGCTGGGACACGTACCGCGCCGCGCATCCTGCCCACACTCTCTTCGATCCCGAACTCGTTCCAGGTTTCGCCAACTCGCTCATCCGGATGGCCGTCCAGAGCCCTGCAGGCATGCCCGTCTGGCCGCTGCAAGGCACGGAGACTGGCACCATGACCGGCTATCATTCCGCTGCCATCATCGCGGAGGCCATCAATAAGGGCTTCCACGGCATCGACATCGACACCGCCTACAAAGCCATGATGCAGCGCGCCATGATCGACGACTACCGCGGCCTCGGCTACTACCGCAAGATGCACTACATTCCCGCTGACCTCGAGTCGGAGTCCGTGTCCAAGACCTTCGAATACTGCTACGACGATTGGGCTATCGCTCACGTCGCCAGGAAGCTGGGGAAAGCAGACGATGCGACATTCCTCCGCAACCGCTCCCTCAACTACAAGAACTACTTTGACTCCTCCATCCAGTTCATGCGCCCGAAGTTCGCCGACGGAACCTGGGCCGACTCGTCAGAGGGCAAAGGCACCACGCCGTTCAACCCTATCGACATGGGCCACTTTGGCAAGTGGCGTGACTACACTGAATCCAACGCGTGGCAGACGACGTTCGGCGTCCAGCATGACCCAGCCGGGCTCATCGACCTCTTCGGTGGCCGCAAGCCATTCCTCGCTAAACTTGACGAGCTATTCACTACGGCGCCGACGTTGCCCGCCGATGCTCCCCCCGACATCGCTGGGCTGGTCGGACAGTACGCCCACGGCAACGAGCCTTCGCACCACATTGCGTACCTCTACGTCTATGCCGGCCAGCCGTGGAAGACGCAGTCGCGCGCGCGCAGCCTCATGGAGACGATGTACTTCGACAAACCCAATGGGTTGCAGGGAAACGAAGACGTCGGACAGATGTCTGCGTGGTATGTGCTCAGCGCCCTCGGCTTCTACCCGGTTGACGCCGTCAGCGGGAACTATATTCTTGGGTCTCCGCTTTTCGAACACGCAAGTGTCGACCTCGGCGGCGGCAAGCTGCTGGAGATCGATGTTCACCGTGCTGATTCGTCGGATGTGTACATCGAGAGCTTCGCGTTGAATGGCAAAGCGCAGGAGCGAACGTGGTTCAACCACAGCGAAATCTCAGGCGGCGGCCGCCTCGCACTGAAGATGGGTCCGAGACCGGTCGAATCCTTTGGTTCTGCCCCCGAAGTCGCTCCACCTTCACTCACACTCGGCTTCGCATAACCAAAGGTGATCGACATCGTCGAGAGAATTCCTCCGTCGGTACCGGCGAGCTGAAGCACGGCCCAAATGCGTTCCCTGCGGAGTGGATGACGCCGGTGATGATCGCGATCCCACTAGCGTACCCAGCTAGGAATGGAAACGACACTAATCGCAAATCTTCTGGTAGAACGTGACAGAGTTAGTTCAGGGTTGTCTTGGTTGTCAAGCGTGATACACGCAGGGCTAGCTTTATGAGTATGCTAGAGCGAAAGCGGACATCGTTCGGATTCCATCGCTCGGTTCCGCGGGACGCGGTTGAGCCGTATTCGTGCTTGCCCAGTCAACCGCTCAGAAGTAGAAAGGTATTCAGATGAAAGGCGGGAAACGTCACGCCACGCTCTCGGATGTGGCTAGCAGTGCCGGGGTGGGAACCACTACTGTTTCCCGGGTCATCAACGGGGGAGCTAAAGTTAGCGCAGAGACCCTCGCTCGGGTTCGGAGAGCGATCGCGGAATTGGAATTCATTCCGAATCACGCTGCAAGGATGCTAAGGGGGGAGCAAACCAAAACGGTCGGCCTCATAGTTCCAAGCATCGCAGATTCCTTTTTTTCCAGTTGCGCCGAGGCTATACAGAAAGTCGCCCGCCGCCATGGGACACTCGTCATCCTCGCCGTCACCCATAACGATCCAGCCATCGAGATCGCCACTATCAACACCCTGCTTCGACGGACCGATGGTCTACTGCTTGTGCCTACGAGTTCGCACGACCGTGAATTGCGAAATCTATTACGAGGCATGTCAATTCCGGTGATCTGCTTTGACCGACCAATGTGCGATTTACCGATTCCGGCTGTCATCACCCAAAACTTCGAAGGCGCCAGAGACGCCACCAGGCATCTTCTCCAGCATGGATTTCGTCGCATCTTGTGCCTTGGTGGAGAATCGGACCTCTTCACGATGAATGAGAGAGTTCGCGGTTACTCCGCTGCGATGAAGGAGGCCAAGGCGCGACCGCTCATCGACATGAAGCCCACCGATCGCGACTACGAGAGTACTTCTAAGGCCATCGTCAAGCATTTGAGCGCCGCGAAACCTCCCGAAGCTATCTTCTGTTTGAAGAACAGCACCACGATCACCACTTACTCCATCCTTCGAAAAATGAAAATCTCACTTCCATCACAGGTGGCCCTGATCGGCTTTGATGATTTTGAATTGGCCTCTACCTTGCGCCCTTCCATCACGGTTGTGGAGCAGCCGGTTGAAGAGGTGGGGCATACAGCAGCGGGGCTCCTATTTCAGTGTCTCTCCCTCGCCAAAGGCAGGCCGATAAAAGAGCAAGGGAAGAAAAAGCCAATCCAACTCAAGACGCGGCTCATCCTCCGGGCCTCCTGCGGTTGCGGTGAGTCCGAGGAACCGCTATCCAAATCCTGACCCGACACTTCTGCAACTAATTTTTGGATATCTCAATGTCCTTAGTTTGTTGAGATAGACATCGACGGCGGTGCTTCATCCGTGGCACTTCCCCACTTCTCGTTCGGTAGAGGGCCCATATTAAGTACCAGATGTCCCCCACCTACAATATCGGAATGACTAAACCACGGCTTATTCCACGGCTTTCCATTTAGGCTAGCCGACTGAATATAGATGTTCTTTGCGGAGTTATTCCTGGCAATAAACGTAAAATCTTTTCCATTCCCCACGTGGACAGTCGCCTGATCAAAGATTGGACTACCCAGGATATATGTCGGACTGGAAGGGTCGACTGGATAGAAGCCCAATGCACTCATCACATACCAGGATGAGGTTGAGCCCTGATCGTCCATTCCGGGAAATGCGAGACCGTATTCATCGCTACCGTACATCTGTTCTAGAATTTGGCGTGTTAATTTCTGGGTTTTCCACGGCTGGCCAGCCCAATCATAGTAATAGGCGGCTTGTTGGTCGGGTTGATTGCCCTGTACATATTGACCAATTACACCCGTGCAATCGCGGCATATACCCTTCGCCGTGTAGGGCGTGTTGAAGAACTCATCCAGTTTTGTTGCGAATTTATCCCGCCCCCCCAGTAGGTTGATGAGCCCCTGAACATCATAAGGAACAAGCCACAAGGTAGACCAACCGGAAGCCTCCTTCATCATGAAGTTGTAATAGGGTTCCCGCGGATCGAAGGGAGAGATCCATTTGCCGTCCTTTGTGCGTCCGCGCATAAAACCCACGCTAGGGTCAAAGACGTTCTGATAGTTGTGCGCACGCTGGAGAAACATGTTGTAGTCGTCGGTCTTGCCAAGCTTCTTCGCGTAGAGCGCAAGCGCATAGTCATCCCAGCTGTATTCGAGTGTCGTGGCCGCTCCAGCCTTACCGCCCGCGTATGGAGGGCTCGGATTGCCTTTGGGGATAAAGTCCGAGATCCAGCCCTGCTGCATGTATTCGGCCAGATAGCCTCGAGGACCCTTGGGGTCCATCGCGTTCTTGCGCAGATATTCGTAGGCCCCGTTCCAGTCGAATTTCAGCCCGCGTTCCCAGTCGCCGAGATACATGAAGACCGCGTTGTCGCCGTGGAACGACGTCTCCATGTAGCCACGTTCGCGCGCGTCGTCCAACTCCGAACGCAAGATGTTGACCTTGGTATCTGGCTCAAGGAGCGTCAGCAGGACGATCTGATTGCGCCCGGTATCCCACAGAGGCACCGGGCCGTAGCGGTCATACTCCGCTTTCTCCACAACACCCTTAGGTCCGGTGAAATCCTCTCCCTTGCGCGCAAGCAGATGAGGGCTGTAGAACGAGTGATACAGGCAGGAGTAAAAGAGTTCCCGCTGCTTTGCGGTTCCACCTTTGACCTCAATGGTATTGAGCTTTTTGGCCCATGCCTCTTGCGCCTGGTGATGCACTGCGTCAAAGGCCCAGCCCGGCTGTTCCGCACGCAGGCGTGCCTCCGCTGACTCATAGCTCGTGCCGGACGCGATCTTTACGAGCACCTGCTGTCCCTTCGTTGTGGCGAAGCGCAGATAAGCCCCAGCGAAGTTCCCGGAGATTGCGCGGTCGTTGGGGTTGACGTCGTCAAAGCCGATGAGAGGGTCGTGGCGACTGCGCGGCGGATCCTGCTTGAAGGTCCCGAACGATTGGAACGGTTGCGAGAACTCTGCAACGAAGTAGGTTCGGTTGTTGTCCGTATGGCCACGGAGTGTGCGGTCGCCGACAACTTCGACATCACCTCCATCGCGTCCAAGATCGAGCAGGATATTTGCCTTGTCAGAGGCCGGAAACATAATGCGGAAGATACCGGTCCATGTGGTCGCGGTCATCTCCACCTGGGTGCGGTAGTCCTCGAGATAGACGCCGTAATAGCCGGGTGAAGCCTTCTCCCGGGACTTATCGTAGACAGAGCCGCTGCGTTCAGGTGGGACGGTGAAGTCTCCCACGACGGGCATCAGCGTCGGGCTGTCGTCGGTTCCGGTAGAAAAACCGTAGATCGTGCGGTTCGGATAAAAGTAGGTCGCACGCACTCCTGCCGGATAGCTGACATCCAGGTTGGCGTTGATCGGGCCCAGTTCGGTGGAACTGTGCGGAAGCTCAGCCGTAGGGCTGGTGAAACCGGAGTACAACTGCTCCCCCGGCGGCGGCGCGTTGCCAATCAGTTTCTGCTGGTCGAGCGGCGCAGTGCCGACTAGCGCATTTACATAATCAATAGGTCTCTTGGCGCTGGTTTGCGCCGCAATTGCAGGAACCAGGGCGCTCACGGCAAGAAGAAAGAGACCTGTGCTACGCAGCTTTATCGTCATCGACGGTTCCTCATGTTGATTGCAAAAGAATGGTGCTTGCGAAAGACCCGCGACGCTCGTCCTCAACTACCTGCCGGAACAAGCGTGATGGCGAACACGATGACGTTGCGGCTGCCGGGCAGCGTAATGCTCTTCACTTCCTTTGATGGATCGGTATTGAAGCCGTAGGCCCATAGGTGGAAGGGATTGCCATCAATCGAGCCATCGCCAGAAAGCCGGTACGGCACTTCGACAGCATCGCTCTCGCCGTGGAACGCTGCCCCTCCTGCCCAGTCGCTCAGGCTCTGGGTCACGGTGGAAGAGGTGCTGTCGCTGTAATTGATTGTGAAGTGCTGTCGCGTCTGGTTTCCTTCGATCGCCGTCGCCAGCACACGTACGCTGGAGTACTTGCCTGGAGGCAGCGAGACTGTCTTGTCCGACACCGCGTCGCGAGCGTTGGCCGGTCCCATTTTGAAGATGACCTCATCTCCCACCTGCTCGGTCCCCAGGGTCTTTGCGGAGAAGGAGTAGCCTCCGCCATCAGCGCTGGCACCTGGCTCGAACTTCGATCCGTCTTTGTAAATCGCAGTGACGTTGTAAGCCGGCGAAAGGTCGACAGGCACGGTTCCTTTGAGGATGGGCGAGACCTTGAGATGGATGGTCTGCTCGCGTTTGATGTCGCCAGACGTGCCGACGACCTTGAAGTCCGAGGTAGCGGAGGAGGCTGACACATTCGCCGAGATCGTCATGGTGTGAGTATCGGATGCAGGCGTGGATTTGAAGTCGATACTCACTCCTGATGGGAGACCCGCAGCGCTGAGCTTGACTTCGCCGTCAAAGCTGCCGCGTGGAAGCACCATGATTCCGCTCGTCGCAGACCTGCCCCGCGAAACCGACGCTGTACCCGTCGCCGAAAGCGTGAAGTCCGGTGCGCCCGCATTCGGGGAGGGCAGCACATCGTACAGAGGGTGCAGCGGCTTGGCTTCGGTGTCCTCATTCGCAACAGATACGGCGAGGATGCGAATGTTGGCGTTCTTCGGCAGCGTGAGCGTCTTCGCACCCGCAGGGAGATCCAAACTGTACGCGAAGAGGTAGGAGTAGCTGTACGCC